>JAFMBV010000171.1 GCA_017858255.1 Bacteriovoracaceae bacterium | reverse complement strand
TCTTTTACAACTGAATATTGAATTACCCGTCAAGAACAGCAGACGCCTGAGTTACAAAATATCGAAACGAGGGTGAGAAGAACAAGAGTTACTCCTAGTTTTTTTCTAGTATTATACCCCTAAAAAAACTCACCACTCGATATCAAGAGTATGAAAAATTGTTATTTACTGGTAATAGTACCTGCGGCTTCTACATTGTTGTTAGCATATTCATATCTGCCAGTGTTGCCATTTAGGAAAACCATAAAGTTTTTTAATAGTTGTACACATTTGTCTAGGGACTCAACATTTCCTGAAGGTGCATACGTATCACTGTAAAAAGCATTTTTCTTAACAAATATCTCAAGATGGCAATTGTCTTCTTTGCTTCCAGCTAAAATGCTAGTAGAAAACATTATCGCAAAAACTAAAATTGTTACTTTTTTCATTATTACCTCATTTTATCTAGATGTTTCGTAAAATGGATACTAACCGAAGTAGGTTTTTTAAGATAAAATGTTGTAACATTTACCATCTATATAAATTACTTTTTCGCAAATGAGTAAACATTTACCGATTTCTCAAAGGAAGCTGGAGACCCAAAAATACTTCTTTTACAAGGGCCTTAATAATTGGGCTAAGCAATCTCCATTTTATTTCCAATTGGAAAGGGTGGTTGGTTCGTTGAGCTGAGACATCCGTGTCCTCATAATAGCAGAGGTCATAAAAACCTAGTAAGATAACGGGAAACGAAAATCAGGGGAGCACTCAGTTTCTTAGAAGACTCAATAAAAATTATCTTAATGGATGCGGAATGCAGTTTTCTACATTTCTTCCGCGGTTAAAGAATTCATCTTTAAAGAAATTAAACGCTACACGACAGGCTTCAGGGGTTCTTGTGTTATTGAGGAGAATTTCTGGTTCTGTTACAAACGCGGTAAAGACTTCAGCAAATTGTTCGTTAGCATTGTTATCAGCATAATTACTTACCATGCAATAACCCATTCCTCTCATAGCGCTACGATAGGCAGGATATCCGCCATTATTACCAATAAGATGGGCCCACTCGTGAACGTGTTGAGCAACTGAGTTTCCATAATGATTTTGTCCCCTAGAAGTATTTCTGCCAATATTGATTTGACTGGCCCTTTGGCTTGAGCCATTTCCATCTTTAAATACAAATGGATATGGGCCACCATTTTGAGAAGGCCCCATACCCATTTGAAGGGGACCACCATTAAGTTCTTGAACTCGCTTTATAGCAGCTGCAACAGTTCGCTTTTCTCTAGCTGTAACAGCTCCACTACCACTAGCATTTGATACAGAAAGGTTTTGCGAAGCCAAAAGTATATCAGCTTCAGCTGAAGATACTTCTTGATAAGAAGTGCATCCATTAGCTGGACGCGGGTAGTTTTTAAGTGAGTAAGCATAACGAGGGTCAGCGCCAAGGCTACCGCGCTCAACTCTTTCAGGACTTTGAGCACATTCAATACATGGAACTTCTGGCTGAATGGCCATTCGTAATTCACTGGCGCTTGGGATCCTTGATGGATTATCAGAGTTACCAAAAAGGCTATTTGCTGTGCCTCGAGCATCTTCAGAAAAGCCAAGAGTCATTGAACGCGTCATTGTTGTCGGATCATCCATGTTATTGCCATTGGGATTTTCACAGCTAGTGAAAGCAAACCCCACAGTAAATCCAAAGGTCAAAATTTTTATTAGCTTTTTCTTCATCGTACCTTATTCTAATTCCAGCTATCTTAGATTCGGTATTCTTTTTCTTTAAATTAGTAAAAAATTAAAAGTTCTTGGTTAAGTCTTTGATTTATCATTAATTTCGGGAAAATATGCCATTCAAGAAATGCCAATATTTTTGGTCAGTTTACCACACAGTTTACCACACAGTTTACCACACAGTTTACCACACAGTTTACCCCACAAATTTTCATCCACACTAGTATTCTTAGTAATTTAAAAGCATCTTTGTACTTTTAAATAGGTTAAGCTTCCCTCCGGAAGAAGTTCTTCCTTTCAGGGTCGATAGTGAGTCAGTTGTGTTAAGTAGTATTTCTTTCAAAATTTTAGCGCTTCTTTGTGGATCGTCATTTTGAATCTTGTTAAATTTTTCATTTTTAAGCTTAGATAAAAATGCTACAGCCCCAGCAACATGTGGCGTTGCCATAGATGTTCCAGTCATAAAAGCGTAACCATCATCTGGAACAGTTGAGAGTATGTCTGTACCAGGTGCCCCCAGATCAATGGATTTCTTTCCGAATCCGGCAAATTGATATTTTTCATTGTCTATATTTGTATTTGTTACTGAAATAACATACTCACTATCGCAGCCAGAGGGAACATCACCTTCAACGTCAACATTAACCTCATTATTTATTGTTGCAACAACATTTAAAATTCCGACCTTCCCAAGTTCTTCATAAACGTCATTCCACAAAGTGTACTCTGTAGAATTACAATCAGCATAATCGATACCAAAACTCGAATTGGTGGCAACAATGTTTGCTCCCTTAGAACCATTTGACTCTAAATATAGCTTTTTTTGTTTTAGGACGTAGTTATATGCTTTTAAAACGGTTATAGTATCCCCAGAGGCACCACTTATCCCCATTATTTTCGTCTTCCAGTTTATCCCTGTTACTCCAATCTGATTATTACCTTTTGCACCAATGATCCCTGCCACATGGGTACCATGGTTGTCTTTTTCAATCTGTCCCATATTTCGATAAACATTCCATCCGTTTATGTCATCTACATACCCATTATTGTCATCATCTACATTATTTCCTGGTATTTCTTGCTGATTATTCCAAATGTTATCTGCTAAGTCCTCGTGCTCTATATCAACGCCTCCGTCAATTACAGCAACGACGGTCTCTCGACCACTAAAGTTTCCTCGAGCAATATCCCAAGCCTTTACTGCAGAGACATCAGCGCCAACCGGTGAAGGCACAAAGTTCCAGAGCTCATCAAATCTATCGTCATTAGGAATAGCTCTTTTTGCTATTGGGGCATTTTTAAGAAACTTTACGAAGGATGAAGTAGTTAAGGAGTTGTAACCTTTTTCATCACAGGTAACTTCATATAAATCCAAGGCTTCAAATACCTCTGCTCCTATCGTGCAGTTAGTATGCTGCTTTATCGCTGAAGCTTGAGCCACTAGTTTCGATTGGGAGGCCAAGCTGTCTAATGAAAAACTTATAAATAAAATTGAGAATATTGCAAAACTAATCTTCGACATAAAAACCCTCTTTAAAGTTGGAATACTCACTTTTCGGGTTATTTGAAGAAGATACAAAATTTTCAATTCACTGCATTGCTAAGGAGGAAAAATTGTCCATCAGAATGGCTTGCAACCCTAGTAGTAGCAAACATTTTTTCACGGTATCTCTGTAAAAACTTCACAAACCAACTCAAGTATTCTGTTTTGTGTTATCAATGCTGCATACAGAGATGTTCATTTAAAGAGGAGAGATTTATGAAAATTAAATCAATAACATTGCTAGCTTTACTTATTGCGATAAAACCTGCGAACGCTTCGCTACTGGATTTCCTTACAAAGCGTTTTTTACAAGATTCATTTTCAGCTTTTCATGGAGAGGGACTCCCAAAGACTGTAGGCGAAAGTGACCTTGGAAAGAAATATAGAGAAAACTTCATGGCAACTAATAACATATTTTCTGAAATTGATGAGCTTGGAATAGAACAGTTTATCAATAACGATATTGGACTTGCTCTTATAAAAAGAGGCAATGGAGATGAGGCTGCCTTTAAAACGGTTTTAGACCAAGGAAATTACCAAAAGGCTATAGAGTGGAAAAATGGTCCCCAGTTCTTAAAAGTACTGGAGGAATACACAGAAGAATATGGATGTATACCAAAAATTATTTCTCTCTCTCATGGTTGGGTTTCTGAAGGTAGAGAAGGAGAAGGAAATGGCTTAACTGGTGACAAAGGTGTAAATGGTATTTTTGCAAGCGCTGACGACCTTCCTAGGTCACTAGGAAGAATCGGTACTAGAAGTCTTGAAAAAAGTCTCGCAAAAGAGATTGAAAAAGGAAATATCAAGTTCTGCAACTCTTGTATTGCTCAGTTTTATGCATGTAATATTGGTGCTAAGTTTGCCTCCTCGTTCTCTAAGGTTACAGGTTGCCAGGCCGTCGTTGCTACAGGACAAAATTCTCCTTGGTTTCAGTCTTTTGAAACACGAGAGGAAACACAAAGTGTGTTCAAAGGGGCACACTACTGGAAAAGTGATGCCGGAGTATGGGCAGAGAGCAATACTATGGCAAGAAAGAAGGGATATGATGCTCTAGGTACATGGTTTAGGTCAACTCCTATAAAGTCTAACGATGGTAGTATTATTGAAGTAGTTAGTGAAAACCTTGGTAACCAGTATATTTCTTTATAAGTAATTTCTAAAATTCAATCTTTTAAAAGGGCGAGGAAACCTGTGTATCTCGCCTTTTTCACAAAATACTTACTCGGTATAAATTTTACGATGTTTGTTGTTGAGATCATTTTAGGG
>JAFMBV010000054.1 GCA_017858255.1 Bacteriovoracaceae bacterium | reverse complement strand
CAAAGATCTCTGCGCCGAGAGTGACGGCGTGTTGGTGTTTATTCGTAGTCCCATGACTAATCTCCTTCAAACATCTCTTACCTCCTGTAAGTTGTCGCGGTCATCCTGTCCGCCCAAAGTTAATAATAGTTTTCATGCTTTTTTCGAATACCAACTTTCTTTTTATTACATGTTCATTATTTGGCAATTCCCCATTGCAGGATGGGTTATTGCTTTAAATCATTCATCCATTTGGTCCTAACATACGTACTCCATTCTTAAGTGTTAATTATCCAATCTTAGCCTTGAGCTGCTGACTGAATAAGACTAAGAGCTGACTTGGTTGAGGCATTGGCCTGACTTAGAACTGAAGTACCGGCACTCATCAGAATATTATTTCTTGTGAGTTCAGCAGTTTCAGCAGCTATATCAGTGTCTCGAACCCTAGAGTTCGCAGCTGATAAGTTTTCAACACTTACGGCAATATTATTTACAGTCGACTGAAGTCTGTTTTGAAGAGCACCAAAATCGGCCCTAATACCAGAAACAGAAATAATCGACGAATCAATCGCAGATAGTGAGTTTTGAGCAGAGATCTTATCTGCAACTGAAGCTAGGTTCAGGCCAAGAGCTGCAACGTTTACGTCAGCACTTGAAGCATCAAAGGTTAATCTGTCAGATATGGGGTCATTTCTAGTCCCAATCTGAATGTCAAAAACAGCACCAGTACCATTGAGTAGTGGAACACGGTTAAATTCCGTTGAGTTCGCAATACGATCGACTTCTGATGTGAGTTGCTCAAATTCAACATTCAAGAACTTTCTTTCAGTTGCACCAATGGTGTCTGAAGCTGCTTGAACACTGAGTTCTCGAAGTCGAATAAGAATATTCGAAACTTCACTTAAGGCACCCTCTGCAATCTGAACAAGTGAAATACCATCTTCAGCATTTCTTTCAGCTTGCTTAAGTCCTCGAACTTGAGCTTTTAGGTTTTCGGAGATTGCTAATCCAGCAGCATCATCTCCAGCGCGGTTAATCCTCTGACCAGAACTTAACTTTTCTAGCGATTTATTCATCGAAAGACGAGTTCCTCGCAAGTTTCTCTGGGCATTGAGGGAAGCCACGTTAGTGTTAATTCGAAGTCCCATTTTATCCTCCTTGATAACGGGTTCCGGGTGAGAATATCCTCACTCGGCGTGACATCTGTATGTCTATCCATGACGTACCTATGACACCTTCTAATACCTTTTCGCCACGCATTAGAAAAACTTTAGAAAAAAGTGTCTCTTTTTTTTACAGTAGGCAAAGTTGTAAATATCTGAAATTGCTCATTTTTTGCGTTTTTTGACCTACTAAATCTGTCAACAAATGACAAATAAATCATCAGTAATGTGATTTTTGGCTAAGTTTTCATCACAATAGTCTTTATGAATGTAAAAACATTGAGCGAAAAGCCTGAAAAATTAAATGAGTGTGTCACCTTAATAGAGAAATCTTTTGAGTATAATGATGACCATAGTTACGTAGAAGACTTCTCTCTTTTATTCGATAAGAAAAATTATCAGAACTGCTATTTTTTAGAAGAGAGTAATGAAGTCGTTGCGACCCTATTCACTCTCCCTAGAACTTTAAATTTTCATAACCTAAAAGTAGAAGTCCTATTCTTGGGAGGGATAAGTGTTAAAGATAAAAATAGAGGTGCAGGCTTATTTAGAACACTATTAGAAACCATCTTGCTTTTAAACCCGCAATATTCTTTTTATCTTTTATGGTCTGATCTGGCACAACTCTATGAAAAATTTAATTTTTATGAATTTGGCCTTATTGAAGAAGTAGATTTAACAGAACATAAGAAGGAAGCCTTGAATGACTTTCAAACTGAAAACCTTAAGGTTCTAATAGAAGGTCATCAAAAACTTAGTGAGACTTTCCTTATACCAGAGAGACATGAAGAGGATTGGCACACACTATTACAAAGTAAATCTATAAATATTTTTGAAGATGAAAATAAAAACATTTACCTCGTTAATAAGGGAATGGACTTACAAAATATTTGTCATGAATATCACCCATCAGAAGCACCACCTATCAATGGTTATAATAACTGGAGAATAGGCGCCCATTCCAATAAGGGAACACTTAGATACATGGGCTTCTTAAGATTAGGTAATCTTGAAAAACTAAATGAGTTTATAAGCCAAACCTCTCGCGGTCGTTTAAGCATATCTGCTTATGAAAATGGCATTATCGAAGTAATTTTCGACGGTGAAAAATACGAACTCGGAGAAAGGGACTTTATCCAAGGGTTATGGGGCCCTGGCCGAGTGGAAGAATGGACAGACCTAGTACCGGAAATTTTAATCCCTGGTTTTGATTCTATTTAATTTTATTTAAAGCAAAGTATCCTTTAAGAAAGGCTCCTGAGCCCAAGAACCAAAATATCCATGTTATTGTCGGAATCATAGACCAATGACTTACATTTTTTACATCGGACAAAAAGAAAACCCCAGAGGCAACAAATAAGCATGTAAGAAAAGTATAGGCTAAAAATACAATTGAACTGTTAATCATTCTTGCACTGTCTTCATATCCAGTAAGAATTAATTGAACCCCATATTTTTTATTAGAAAAATCCCTCAAAAACCACTTTAAGTGTCTCGGGACAATCCTGGCGATACTCATGAGATCCTTTGCCGCCCAAACCCCTTCTTCAAAAAGTTCTTCCTTAGAAAAACTGTCCTTTATAATGTCGTGGATATCTTCTTCCATCATGGCATAGATGTCATAGTCTTGATCCAAGGATCGACCAACCCCATCGAGAGTCATTAAAGCTCTAAAGACTATAAACCATTCACGGGGAAGATATATTTCATGGCGCTTAAGAGTTGAAATAACTGCTTTAAGAACCTCACTAAAATCTGTCTGCTGCACAGTAAGGCCGATATAGGGAGAAAGACTATCTCGTACGTCTTCAATCAATCCATCAATATCGGGAATTTTGTCATAAGTAGCTACTTCTAAAAACTCATAAACTACATTTTCATAATTAAAGTTAATAAGAGAATAAACTATTGCTATAAAGTTTTTCCGACCCTTTTTAGACAGAGTTCCCATTAGACCAAAATCAATCAGACCAATGCTTCCATCTTTTAATAAAAAGAAATTTCCACCATGTAGGTCAGCGTGAAAAAAGCCATCGGTGAGAAATGTTTTGATGAAGATCTTTAGACCATTATCAAGTTTAGGGCCAAGTTCATTTATATGGGGTTTTATTTCTTGATAATTACTAAATGGAATTCCATTTAATTTCTCCATAACCAATAGGTCACGACTACTTAACTCTACGTACATCTGAGGTAGGTAAAGAACGCCCTCTTTGTCATGATTCTCTAGTACTTTACGAAAGCGAGCGCAGTTTAAAGCTTCAGTGTTAAAGTTAAGTTCATTGGCCAATGATAAACTGAAGTCCTTAACTATTCGGGATACTCCTAAGTACTTTACTTCTTCAGAAGCTTTCTCGGCTTGAGAGGACAGGAAGCGCAGAATAGAAAAGTCCGTTTCCATCATTTTCTCAATGTCAGGTCTTTTCACTTTTAGAACGACTTCACTACCATCTAATAGCGTCCCTTGATAAACGACACCGATACTTGCCGTACCAATTGGATCAGGATCAATATCTTTAAATACAGATTCAATTGGTGCTCCAAGTGATTTCTCAACATCGGCCCTTACTTCATGAAAAGGCACTGGCTTTACTTTATCTCGCAAAATTTTCATCTCATCGATAAAGGAGCTATCAAAGATATCTTCTCGACTTGATAGCAACTGACCAAACTTAATAAAAGCTGGACCTAATTCTTCAAAGCATAGTCGCAAGCGATAACCTAAAATTTTCGGCCAATCTTTTTCTGTTTCTTTACCCAGCTCTTCCTTGATACTTCTCTTTGATCGCGGCAGAACAAAGTTTGGAATACTTGAAATAACATTAAAGGAGATAAACTCGTCAAAACCATTTTTAGCGAAGACTAAAACGATCTCACGTAATCTATTCACATTTCTTATAGTCTTCGTGAGTCCGATACCAGTTTTAATAAGATCCATGGACTTCCCTTATTGTGCAAGTTGCCAAAACAGCAACATTTATTATCGATTCATTTTAACGGATGTTGCTTTTCTGATAGAGTAAAAGTTTATGAGCACTTTTAGAACACTAATCATATTAACCTTGGCCTTTGCACTGCAAAATACTTCTGCTGTTGAAACCTGTAGTCGTGTTGCCATAATTAACTATCAAGAAGTTCTAGTAGACACCAATTCAACCGAAAAGGGAGAAGGCCTTAGGTTTCACCTTGAAAAAGACCGAACAGCTAAAAACTACCTAGAAAGCTACCAAGAAGGCACAAAGATTAGGTGGCAAAATGCAGTCTTGGGAACTGTTGGGACATCAATGTTACTTGGAGGCATTCTGACCAATAACGATGCAGGGCGGAAGCAACCCCTGCTAATAGGTGGCGCTACCCTCATGATGATCAATTTTCTAGTCGCCAAAACTCTCCAAAGCTCGAATGAACAAAACTTGATTAAGGCCATCGAAGAATATAACAAAAGAAATCTGCCAAAAATATATTTTAATCCCGAGCAAAAAGCCGATGGAACCCCTGGACCAGGCCTGTCTTTCTCAGTTAGTAAAATCTGGTCTTTTTAAGAGAAGTTTATGACAAGTACAGAAACTGAATTATTATGCTATAAATGCACGAAGAATTTAAGCTTGAGCGCCAATAGTAAAATAAGCCGTCAGGAAGAATGTCCGCACTGTTATGCTAATCTTCACTGCTGTAAAATGTGTCATTTCTATGATTCAACTGCTTATAATGAATGTAAGGAACCTATGGCAAATAGGGTTCTAGATAAAGAAAAAGCAAATTTTTGCGACTTCTTTAAACTCGGCACAGGTGGAAGCGGCGGAGAAACCAAGGATAGTCTGGTAGACAACGCCAACTCACTTTTTAAAGACTAATGAAGGATCAATTATGCAAGGTGGAACACCTATTACTAAGTCTGGTTATGCTGCAGTTGAAAGTGAACTGAGCCACCTTATAAAAGTTGAAAGAGAAGAAATTAAGAAGGCAATTTCTGAAGCCCGTGAACTGGGTGATTTAAAAGAAAATGCTGAATATCATTCGGCAAAAGAGAAGCAATCTCATATTGAAGGGAGAATTTCCCAACTGCAAGGTGTTATTGCTAATGCAAAGATTGTCGATCCATCAACAATGAGCAGTGAGCGAATTGTTTTTGGTGCTACTGTCACTCTACTTGTTGTCGAAAAGGACGTTAGTGTAGTCTACCAACTTGTCGGCCATATCGAATCAGACTCAAGTAAGGGAAAAATTTCTTTTCAAAGTCCTCTCGGTAAAGCGCTAATAGGAAAAGAAGAAGGCGATACTGTTATCGTAAAAGCACCCAAGGGTGATATCGAATATGAGGTAGAATTAATTGAGTTCAAAGGAAATTAACTGGAATTCACCACTAAAATCGCTTGTCTCAGGAAAGAAGAGCAAGACGGTTGATAAGCTTATCTCTTGTGGAAAGAAAACAGTCGGAGATCTTCTCTGGATTTTTCCTCTTAAAACTCAAATTTTACCCAAAGTACAGCCCTTCTCTCAAGCCCACGCTCAGTCTCTTTTTAAGGGCGTTGGCAAAGTGCTATCCTTTCGTGATCAACCTAATTTTAAATCAATGGGAAAAGGTAGAGTTCCGCTCTCAAACGTTACGATCACCGCTCAAGATAAGTTTTCAAGCGGCACATTGACTCTTAAGTGGTTTAATTGTTATCCCTCTCAAGTTAAGACACTAAAAGATCACCAAGAAATTTATTTTACAGGAACCCTATCGGAATTCATGGGTCAATTCCAAATTATTAACCCAGACCTTATTGATCTATCTGCCTTAGAGTGGCAAAAGGATCTAAATTATTGGCAAGAAAATGACCAAGAAGCAGTTAAGGTACAGTACCCAACGATTGAGGGTATTGGTCCACACCACCTGGCCGCACTTATTAATAAAATTCCTAACGATCTATGGAATAATATCGTAGACCCTCTTCCAGAGGAGATCATCAGCGAAAGAGGCCTACTACCTTTAGACAAAACATTTCAAATTATTCACGGAAAATGCGGTCTTGATGAGCTCAAGCAAAACAAATTACCACAAGCTCATAAGAGAATCATTTATGAAGAATTTTTTAGTGAACAATTAAAAATACAAATCAGAAAGAATCACTTTAAAGAGAAACCCGGAATAAAACTAAAATCAACGAACTGGGAAAAATTTAAAACGTTATTTCCTTATGAATTAACAAAAGATCAGGTTTCATCTATTAATGATATCGCCCAAGACCTTTTAAAAGGCAGCCCCATGATGAGGCTTATCCAAGGAGACGTTGGTAGTGGTAAAACAACGGTTGCCTTGATTGCGGCATTGATGGTTATTGAAGAGGGTTACCAAGCTGCCATCATGTGTCCAACCGAGTCTCTAGCACTCCAACACTATCTGACCTTTAAAAGCCTTCTTCCAGAAAACCACCCTGTCGACCTACTCATTGGATCACAAAAAAAGAAGGAAAAAGAAGTTATCTACGATGACTTAAGGGAAGGTCGCATTAAATTGGTTATAGGTACCCATGCACTTTTTCAAGAAAGTGTTGAGTTTAAAAACCTTGGCATTGCCATTATTGACGAGCAACACAAGTTTGGTGTCGAACAGAGACTAAAACTTATTAATAAAGGAATTGGTAGTCATTGCCTGTTAATGACTGCAACACCAATTCCTAGAAGCCTTAGCCTCACTCAATATGGAGATCTCGACCTATCAGTTATTCAGTCTATGCCAACAGATCGCAAGGGAACTCAAACAAGAATCGTTACCTATGATACTTATCAAAAGTTTTTATCATTTTTAAAAACAAGAGTTTCCATGAGGGAACAAGCATACATTGTAGTACCCGCTATCGAAGATAACCCTGAACAAGATATGTTAAACCTTGAGGTTATATTAAAAAAATATTGTGACTACTTCCCTGAGTTCAAGATTATTGGCCTCCATGGCAAAATGAAACCTGATGAGAAGAACACTGCCTTTATTGATTTTAGAGAAAAGAAAGTTGATATTTTAATTAGTACAAGTGTCATTGAGGTTGGAATAAATAATACAAATGCCACGATTATGGCGATACTCAGCCCCGAAAGGTTTGGGCTATCGTCTCTTCATCAACTTCGCGGACGAGTTGGTCGTGGCGACAAGCCTGGTTTTTGTTTTCTGGTTAGTGACAAAAAGTTATCAGGAACTGCTCTAGAAAGACTTCACGTTATAGAAAAAAATACCGATGGATTTTTAATTGCCGAAGAAGATTTAAGGATTCGAGGTGAGGGTGATGTCTTTGGCAAGGATCAATCAGGTATTAAAACTACCCGAATACTCGCCTCATTAATCGATAATCAGGATATTCTCCTAAAAGCCCGGGAAGATCTTGAAAATATAAAGGCCAAATATCCACAAACATTCACCCAATATGTTGATAAAGCCAGTCAAGATGAGTTTTTATTTAAAACTGTATAATTCCTTTGATGCCATACCACTCTAAGCTAAAATATATTCATGATTAAGTTTGAAATATACACAGATGAATCCAATCGCCCCCAATCCCTCACCCTCTACTTTAGGACCATCTTTTTGGGTTCAGGGAAATCAAGTCATATTAAAATTTTTGAAAAAGACGTTCCACCTCAAGCTTTAAAAGTCATTAATTCTCCTCAAGGTGTTCTCATTGAAGGGTCAAACGAATTTTCGTATAAAATTAATGGCAAGAAGATCATTGGTTCAAAAATTATTAAGGAAAATGACCGCCTTAGTTTAGGAAATACATTCATAACGTTTAAAGAGATTAATTATGAACTTTCCTACGGTTCTCTTGACCTAGAAAGTCTATATGATGATTTCCATCAGCATTACGAAGAATATGAAAATATATTAACTGCAATTGAAAAAGAGCTCATCTTATCTGATGATGTCTCAACAAGGTAATTAGTGGAATTCGAGAATTTTAAAGAAGGTAAAATTAATACTCCAGATGGGATTGGGATAAGCTACGGATTAAACTTTGATCCGCTAAACTTAAACGATCGTCCCATTTTAGTTTTTAATTATGGCCTAGTTTGTAATATCGCTCATTGGAAATATCAAATCCCATACTTCGCAAACCTTGGTTTTAACGTTGTTTATCATGACTATAGGTTTCATTTTAAAAGTAGTAGTACCGACTCAATTCACGATCTTACATTCTCGAATATTTCAAAGGACATGAAGCTTCTTCTAGACTCGCTAGGAGTTAAGAAAGCATTTCATATTGGTCACAGCATGGGAGTAAACACGACTCTTGAATACGCAAAGGAATATCCTGACGATGTCCTTGCAATGGTACTCATCTCCGGAACAGTCCTCCCCCCCCAAGATATTCTCTTTGATTCTAACTGGATGGAGATCCTTCAGCCCATACTTGAAACTTTAAATCAAAAATATCCCGTCCTATATAAAAACATATGGAAAACCGGCCACCTAAACCCCATAGCAAGGCATCTTATTCACAAAGGTGGTTTTAATACAAAAAAAGTCCCTCGTGAGTTTATTGAGTATTATTTAAGAAAGATTGGAGAACTAAGTCCTGAGGTTTTCTTTCAGCTTTTAAAAGAGATGAAAAACCATAAGATAATTTCTCAATTAGAATATATTAAAACACCAACCCTAGTTATGGGTGGAGATAAAGATCAAGTCATCCCAAACTTTTTACAGAATATCTTAAATGACTCTTTACCAAACTCTAGCCTATACATCATCAAAGATGGCAGCCATGTTCCTCAAGTGGATTTTCACGAGACAGTTAATGAGAGAATCGAAATATTCTTAGATAATCACTCAAGACTAAATACTTAGATATTCCATCAATGGACCAAATAATCTTTTCTGAGCTGTTTGAACTTGCTGCTTCTTATATTCTACGTGAGAAGCTTCGCCCTCAGTATTAATCTGATGGGCCTTTTGATCCACAATTTGAACCTCGTAGGGATAAAAAAATCGTACATCCCTTGCGATATGAGAATAATCCATTGCCAATATTTTTTTGGAAATATCTGAACTCTTCTGTTCTTTAGCCGTTTTTCTCAAATCAATAAACTCTTGCAAGAAAGGATTCTTATACTTAATCAAGTGCCTACATGTGAATTGAATCGACTGATATGCACTAAGACTATGAGTGTTTCTCTCATCATCATACTTACCATTACCAAAAGCACACTCATTAACCTCTCTCTCCATCGCCTCGACAAACTTCTCTTCGGACAAGTTGTTTCTGAGTGCAAATTTAATCAAATTGGAATGTCTTTTTTTAAAAGCATCCAAATCAATCAAGGAGTTAATAGAGCGGCTAGGTTTAATATTATGAGGAATTACAACAAAGTTCTCGATTAAAAACTTTACGACTCGAACTGAATCAAAGCGACTCTCTGTAACAATTCGAACACCAACTCTATCAAATAATTCTTCAGCAACGTTTTCTGCCTTATGAAGAAGCTTTATGATGACCGAATCACGCGTTTTCTTTGATTTAGTTTCAAATTCAACCAAAGGAACTCTGTTATTAGATTTTTTCGATTGGGAAAAGAAAAGGTCTTCGCCCACTCGAAAAAGGTATTTATAAAACCTATCAAAAATTTGTGTTTGAATTTCTGAAAAGTAGCTAGATCGAAGGTCCTTATCCACATGAAGGATTGTGTGCAACACCTTAAGAACGATCTCTGCCCACAATGTTTCTTCCCGGGTAGAGTCTTCCTTATTTCCTGTGGCCATTAAGAAGAGGTCGCTAATATCCGTGATCATGTAAATACCATTAGGTATCTTTAGATCTAGGCCTTCGTTATTTCCCTCTTTTAAGAAGTACCTTCTGATAAATTGAAGTGACTCCTGAAAGTTTCCAAAAAGCTCTGCACGAGCAACTGTATCATTTGCATCAAGCCCATAACCGACGAGAAATCTTTCAACCATTTCTGAATCAGTCATCTGACCAATAAAGAACTTTGAATCGAGGGCGGAACGACCACTAACCACAACGTCCAAAGACTCCCAGTCGAAAAGGTATTTAGATAAATAGCTTGGTCTTTCCATAAAAGTTCAATAACCTAGGTTAGAAGAATGTTGCATTATAGCTGGGGTCTATGAAAGAGAAAAACGCACCAAGTCTTTCCCATCCAGAGGTAGTTTACCTATCCTTTTTCGGAGCTGGATTCCTTCCAAAAGCACCAGGTACCTGGGGAAGTTTGGCCATATGCCCCATTCTTTTTCTTTTAGGTTATTTCAAAGCCCCTTTCTTTCTGTTTATTCCTTTTTTGATCATGGCCACTATCATTAGTTGCTACGTTGCCGAGGTTGCACAAAAGAAATTTGATGTTCATGACCCGGGCTGGATTGTCATCGATGAAGTCCTAGGTATGTGGACGGCATGGCTATTCACACAGACAGGAGACCAGCCAATATTTAGTTTAATTATTATCTTCGGGCTTTTTCGGCTCTTTGATATTTATAAAATTTGGCCCGCTACCTTTTTTGACAAGAAAGTAACACATGGGGCTGGTACCATTTTGGATGATATAATTAGTGGCGTATACGCTGGTCTCACCTATCTTTTATTGCGTTTCCTCTTTTTCAAATTCTTTTAAAAACTTTCCCTTGACTTACGCACAACTTACGCACAAACTTATGCGTAAGTAAAAACTCAATGCTTTTAATTTTATGATGCGGCGAAAATATCATTGGAATTTAAAGCATTTAAGAAGTTGGTAATAGACTATTGCCTGCATCGACAAGCGAGTAATTGAAAGGTGCAAAGCTAGCCTTGTAATGCTAAATTTTATGGCACACACAACAACAACAGCTAAGCACTTTTTAAGTTAGGATAACTTAACCCTTTAGGAGACATTATGGCCGTTTCAAAAACACCCACTGGCGAATCAAACAAAAAGAAAGCCCTCGATTTAGCCTTATCAACAATTGAAAAACAGTTTGGAAAAGGGGCCATCATGAAACTTGATGGAACCGGAGCTCCAACTAAAATGCCCTCGATTCCCACAGGCTGCCTTAGTCTTGATCTTGCTTTAGGCATAGGCGGAATCCCAAAAGGACGGATCATTGAAATATATGGTCCAGAATCATCTGGTAAAACAACACTAACACTTCATATTGCAGCAGAATGTCAGAAACAAGGAGGCACAGTTGCCTTCGTTGATGCAGAACATGCGCTTGATACAGGTTATGCTGCGAAACTCGGTGTAGATATTCCAAATACGCTTATCTCTCAGCCTGACTCAGGTGAACAAGCCCTAGAAATAACGGATATGCTAGTAAGATCTGGCGCTGTTGACCTATTGATTGTCGACTCTGTTGCAGCTCTAACACCAAGAGCTGAACTAGAGGGAGACATGGGTGATTCACACATGGGGCTTCAAGCTAGACTAATGTCACAAGCCTTAAGAAAATTGACAGGAAGTATTTCGCGCTCAAACTGTACGGTTATCTTTATCAACCAATTGAGAATGAAAATTGGTGTTATGTTTGGTAACCCAGAAGTTACTACTGGTGGTAATGCCCTTAAATTTTACAGTTCTGTGAGACTAGACATCAGAAGAACTGGTGCTATTAAAGACGGCGACAACATTGTCGGTAATAGAACAAAGATTAAGGTTGTAAAAAATAAAGTAGCTCCTCCTTTTAAACTTATTGAATTTGATATTATGTATGGAGAAGGGATTTCAAAAACAGGAGATATCCTGGATTTGGCCGTTACCAACGGAATCGTTGAAAAGGCTGGATCATGGTTCTCTTACGAAAATGCTAAAATTGGTCAAGGAAGAGAAAACTCCAAGACCTTCCTTAAGGAAAACCCAGATATTCTTGAAGAGATAAAGTTAAAGGTTTTAACAAAATATGGTCTCGCAGATGACCCAAATGCTGTTGCCGACATCGGCGCTATCGATACAGCGACAGGGGAAATAATTGAAAATGAGATAATGGACCTTAAGAAAGCACCAAAGAAATCAAAGAAAACTATTCAGTAGATTATAGGCCGCCTTCAAGGCGGCCTTTTTATTTATGGAAAATGAACTTTTAAAAGATTGTTACAACTCAGCACTTCGGCACCTGGCCCGTAAAGACTATTCTGAATACAAACTAAGACAAAAGCTAAAAGATAAGGGTCATCAACAAGAAATTGTTGATGATGTTATTAACGAGCTTTTAGAAAAAAAATATCTACGAGAAGATTTATACAAAGAGGCCAGGATCAAAGGTCTCTTGCGCAAAGGTTACGCCTTTAATGTTGTGGAATATAGAATGGCCCAAGAGATGTGCCTCGCATCAATCGAGGAAATTCAAGCTGTTGCCCTCGAAGTAGGGCTTCATGAAGAAAGACAACTTGAAGACCTCGTTGAGAAAAAGGTACGAATTGATTACGATTTTGTAAGCGACAAAGCTAAGCTTAAAGATCGTGTTTTGAGATACGCCTGCCAAAGAGGTCACTCTCTTAGTGACACCGTCAGAGTTTATGACAATATAATTCAAAAATTAGAATCCTAATATCTCTCTTAAATTCAATTAATGTTTTCCTTATGCTATCTTTTCAACTACCTAGACAATTTATGCATAGAGTAAGGTAATGGTATGAAAGTCCAAGAAATAAGAGAAAAATTTACTACTTATTTTCAAAATAAGGGTCATGAAAAAGTACCCAGCTCACCCCTTGTTCCTATCAATGATGAAACCTTACTTTTTGCCAACGCTGGTATGAATCAGTTTAAAGATTACTTTACGGGAAAATCTAAACCCTTAAATAAAAAGGCCGTCACCATTCAAAAGGTTGTTCGAGCTGGGGGTAAGCATAATGACCTCGAAAATGTTGGGCTAACAGCAAGGCACCACACATTCTTTGAAATGCTAGGAAATTTTTCTTTTGGTGATTACTTTAAAGAAGAAGCAATTGATATGGCATGGGAGTTTCTAACCAAAGAACTTTTGATTCCTAAAGATAAGCTCTTTGTCACTGTTCATTATTCAGATGATGAGGCCTTTAATATTTGGGAGACAAAAATTGGAGTCCCAAAAGAAAGAATTTTTAGAAAAGGTGATAAAGATAATTTCTGGGAGATGGGTGACATCGGCCCATGCGGTCCTTGTAGTGAAATTTTCTACGACCATGGAGAATCCCACCAAACGCCTAATTTTAAACCAGAAGAGGGCCAAGACCTTTTAGATGATGAACTTCGCTATGTTGAAATTTGGAATCTCGTTTTTATGCAATATGAAAAAGATGGTAAAGGTGGTCAGAAAACACTTCCTAACCCATCCATTGATACAGGGATGGGTCTTGAGCGAGTTGCAGCGGTACTCCAAGGTAAATATTGGAATTACGATACTGATTCATTCACTCCAATTATTAAAGAAATAGAGAAGTATAGCGGCAAGAAATATGATGATCCAAAGTGCCAAACTCAAATGCGCGTTGTTGCTGACCACATAAGGTCTTGCACCATGCTCATTACAGATGGGGTTATTCCTTCAAATGAAGGAAGGGGTTACGTTTTAAGAAGAATTATAAGAAGAGCAATACGCCATCTTAGAGAGCTGAATGCTCCAGATGGAACCTTTTCTAAACTTTCTCGAGTAGTCATTAATGAACTTGGGTCCGAATATCCACAAAACAAGGCAAATCAAAGCCTGGCCGAAAAATTTCTAAATTTAGAAGAGAAGAAATTTCTTGAAACGCTGGATATGGGCTTGAAGTTTCTAGAAGATGCAATGAAAACAAATGTTAGCAACAATGTCTTTAACGGTAGGGCTGCATTCAAGCTATATGACACTTATGGTTTTCCACTCGATTTGACTCAACTTATTCTTGGTGAAAAAAATATCTCCGTCGATGAAGAAGAGTTTAATAAAGCAATGCTCGAGAGAAGAGAGGACTCCAAAAAGTCATGGAAAGGTGCTTTGAATATTGATGACAAGATATTTCATTCCTCCAAAGAGAAGAATGGGGAAACAAAGTTTAAAGGATATGAAAACCTAAGCACTAGTGCGACTTTGAAAGATATTATAGAGATTGATGAAAATAATTACGGACTCGTCTTTGATCAAACTACTTTTTATGCTGAAGGTGGCGGTCAAGCTGGTGATATTGGGACTGTAGAGTTTGATGACAAAAAGTTAAATATCTTTGATACCCAGAAACCTGTTGATGGTCTTTTTGTACACTTTGTTAATGAAACAAATGGCATCGCTGTAGGACAAAAAGTTCAGTTGAAAGTAGATCAAATAAGAAGAAACTTTACTGCGCGAAATCACTCAGCCACCCATCTTTTACAATCGGCACTAATCAAAGTCCTCGGAGATCATGTTAAACAAAGTGGGTCAATGGTTAACTCTGAAAGGTTACGTTTTGACTTTACTCACATGCAAGCAATGACATCAGCAGAAATTGATCAAGTAGAATCTTTGGTGAATCAGGAAGTTCAAAAAGCAAATGATGTTGTTGCATCCCAAACAACAATGGACCAAGCGCTCAAGAAAGGGGCCCTTGCACTTTTCGGTGAAAAGTATGGGGATAATGTTCGCGTACTCGAAATGGGTGAATTTTCAACAGAACTTTGCGGTGGTACACACGTAAGCAATACTTCCGAAATTGGTTTATTCACAATTATCTCAGAAAGTTCACTAAGTTCAGGTGTTCGTAGGATAGAAGCTACGACTTCCGAGAATGCCATCAATCGTTTGAATGAGAGAAGCAAGGTTCTAAAGGAACTGGAACTACTTACTTCCTCTGGTCAAAATAAAATCATAGAAAAAGTGGGAAGTCTTTTTGAAGATATTAAAAAATCTCAGAAAGAAATTACTGCTCTTAAAAATGAATTAACCTCAAAAGACTCTCAAGACCTCTTCGCTAATTTAGAAAAGCTTGGGGACAAGATTAAATTTAAATATACTCCAGCACCTGAAGGATCAGACCTTAGAAAACTTTCTGATCTCTTTATGGACAAAAATCCAGATGGAGTCGTTTTACTTACTATGGAGAAAGGTGGAAAAGTGGCCGTCTTGCTAAGGTCTGCTAAGAAGTCAGGAATCCCCTGTAATGAAATCTTAAAGGAAACCTTACCGCTACTTAACGGTAGAGGCGGTGGCCGTCCAGACATGGCACAAGGTTCAGGTGATGCAGGTGACTTGAATCAATTTCTTGATGAAACCAAAAAGCTTTTAAGCCAGCACTCCTAGGTTTTTTATGAAAAAATTAATTCTAATCTTAATCATTTCTCTATTTTTTTCCTGTACAAAAAAATCCATTGATGGAGAGGATGATAACACCCTCTATTATCCACTATCGGGAGAAATTAGTACGCTAGATCCGGCAAATAGCTATGATGTTATATCCGCTTCAGTTGTTTACCAATGTATTGAGCCCCTTTTTCAATACCACTACCTCAAAAGACCCTATACGTTAGTTCCCCTGTTAGCAGAAGGTATGCCGAGAGTTGAACAAAATGGCCTTCGCTATATTATTAAAATTAAGAAAAATATTGCTTATCACACGGACCCTGCTTTTGAAGGAACGAAGAGATTTGTTAAAGCCCAGGACTTTATTACCCAAATCAAAAGGTTAGCATTTATACCAAATGCTTCTAATGGCTGGTGGCTTTTTGATGGCAAAATTAAAGGCATCAACGAATTTCGCGATGTTGTTAAGACAGATTTTGAAAAATTTAAAAATACTAACATTGAAGGCCTTAGGGCCCCTGATGACCATACATTGATTATAGATCTGGCAGAGCCATATCCTCAGATGCTTGTTGCCTTGGCCATGAGTTTTACTGCTCCAGTTCCTATTGAAGCCGTCATAAAATATGAAAATAAACTCTCAGACAGAATCATAGGTACGGGCCCCTATATGCTTAAGAAGTGGACAAGACTTTCAGGCTTAACATTAGTGAGAAACCCAGACTATCATACTAGTTTCTACCCTTCCCAAGGGGATCGACTCTCCCATAGCCGTGGCCTACTTAAGGACGCTGGCCAAAAGATCCCATTCTTGGACAAAATTGAATTTAAAATTATGAAAGAAAGCCAAACTCGATGGCTTAATTTTTTAAGTAAAAAAATTCATATCTTAAAGAATATTCCCAAAGATAATTATGGGGATGCCGTTAGCCCTCAGGGTGGCTTGAAGAAAGAACTGAAAGAGCAGGGAATACAATTACAAGCCTTCCCTACCCTAACTTTCTGGTGGCTTTCTTTTAATATGAAAAATTCTATTTTCGCAAAAAACAAAAATTTAAGATTAGCGGTGGCCCACGCTTTTGATTTTGACCGGCACATAGAGCTCTTTACTAATAATATTGGTCAAAAAGCAAATAGCATCTACCCTCCCGGTATTCCAGGGTATAACCCAAGTAACATTCTTCCCTATCGTTATGACTTAAAAAAGGCACGAGAGTTTCTAAAGAAAGCTGGTTACCCTGGAGGCAAGGGTTTAGCTCAAATTAATTTTGATGTTAGAGGTACATCGGCTCACAATCGCCAACTTGGAGAATATTTAAAATCCCAGTTAGAGAAAATAGGGATCAACATTAAGGTTATTCTCAACACTTTCCCAGACTTTCTTAAAAAGGCTAAAACTGGAGAACTACAGTTTTGGCAAGATGGGTGGGCGATGGACTATCCTGATGCTGAAAATGTTCTGCAGCTTCTTTTAAAAAAGAATTTTGTACCTGGTCCTAATGTTACCTATTACCACAATGCTAAATTTGAAAAACTGTTCAATGAATTGAAGTTTCTTCCAGAAGGTAAAAGAAAATGGAAACTCATGAAAAAGATGGAACAGCTTGTACTCGACGATCTTCCTTGGGTAATGCAATATTATGCTCGGAATTATGTCCTTTATCACCAGAACCTTAAAAACTTTCGCCAAAGTGATCTCATTTACAACAATATGAAATACCTTAAACTAGAAAACCGGTAACTTTTGCCGGTTTTTTAGTACCTCTCCTTCACCTTCTTTATTAATTTCTCTCTAGTGTCGATACAAATTAGGACGATGGCTTCCTACCTGTAAGAGGAATTATGAAAAGAACACACCTGCAAATTTGTCTCTTTTTAGTCTTTTTGTTTACCGCCTCAATGGGCTTTGCAAGAGACTACATTATTTATTCGATTGCCCAAGACATACCAATGGGTCATGACAATGAGATCATTCAGAAGAACTACTATGTGAATATGGGCGAGAAGCAAGGCCTTGAAAAGGGTACTATTCTAGATGTCTTTCGTATAATTAGTCGACTAGACCCTTATGAAACTAAGAAGAGATACAATTACCGTGTTAAGATTGGTGAACTCGAAGTTCTTCACACGGAAGATGACTCTGCGATTACCAACCTCAAGACAGTAGATGGCAATCAGGAAAAAGGTCTATTTTTTGATGTACAAGGAATGATGATCGGTGACCATATTGGAGTAAAGGTAAATTAGTCGGCTTTCGGGTCACCATTTAAAGAATGAAGTGTAGATCTTCTTTCTTTAACTATATCCACTATCTTTTTGACAGATTTACATATCTTTTCCATTCGCTCTTTTTCTTTTTCACCTACTGAATCATTCTTCTCTAGCGCTTTTTGTAAAAAGCTGCTCATCCCTTGTGCCACTACCAATTGATTACTGATATCATGTAAAAACTTCCTTTCTTCCAAGGCCATTTCTTCAACAGTCATATCTTCAGTTTTCATAAGCTCTCACATCAGTTTTAAAAAATATCTTTTCTAAAGCATTTTATATTTTTTACTCTAATTATGTTACCGCGAAAATTAAGCCCATCTTGTTCAATCATTTTACTATGTATTATGTAATCTTCTCCAACCTTTAGGACTCTCTCTTTATCGTATAAAAATACTCTCTTAATTAACTTCGCTCTCAATACCCCGATATAGTGAATTTCATACCTAAATTCATGATCAAAATGTTCAACATTAAGACATTTACCCAAAATAATTACCTCCATTAATCCTCTTCTTTTCATGGTCAAGAATTGCCATAATAAGGAATGACAATTTTTGAACTCTTATTAAAAAATAAACATTCCTTTCAACATGTTCTTGGTTGGAAAAGAAATGGTCGTCTCTTTCATCTCAACCTTCAGGAGTATAAGGAACAAATTGAAATACATATTTCAATTTTAAATAAACTAGGTGTTTCGGCCGGGTCTAAAGTTGGCATCGTCGCGCAAACGTCTTTAGAGTGGCACTTATTTGATATGGCATCCATGGCCATGGGAGCGATTGTTGTCCCTATTTATACCAACTTTACCCGACCTGACCTTATTACTATTCAGAAGGCCTTAAATATCCATTACTTTATTCTTGGTAACGAGCGTCTTATAGATAAGTTTGATGTCCAAATTTTTAAAGATAAAACATTTTTAGTCATCGAAGAAGAAGCAAGGGGTAAAAGTGGACTCAACCTTTGCCTTTATAAAGATATACTCTCCAATCTTGATCCAGAAGTTAGACCTCTAGAAGATTACGTCTCCAATTTAATGCCAGATGATACCTGTAGTTATTTGCTTACCTCTGGAACGACTGGGCTCCCTAAAATTTCGATTATTACCCATAAAAATCTATTTGCCTTGTTAGAGAATATTCAGTTTTTTATGAAAGATCGCCTTAAGGTCGGTAGTCGCTCTCTTACCACTCTTCCCCTTGCTCATGTACTGGGTAGATGTGACTCTCTTCTTCATATAATTTTGCCAGTCCAAACAGTTTTTGGAGAATCCATTGATTCTATTGTTAGTGATTTACAAATAATCAAACCAACCTACCTGGTTACGGTTCCTAGACTTATAGCCAAGCTAAAAGAAAAGATCCTTCAAAATATAAAATCTAAAGGCAGTGCCTATCAGACCATTTTTAATGCTGCTATTTCGTTTTCAGAGTATTTCTACGATTTAATAGAAAAAGGAAAAGAGCCTAAGCAATTTGAAAAAATTATCTTTTTAAAGCTTCAAAAGAGTGTCCTATCAAAAGTAAGAGATCAAATTTCTCCTGAAATTAAATTCTTTGTTAGTGGCGGAGCACCCTTAAAAGATGAGGATTTTAAGTTTTTTAAAAACCTAGGGCTTCCCATTCTTGAGGGCTATGGCCTAACCGAGACTCTTGGACCAGTTACTCTTAATGCCTTTGGCAGCCCAGAGAAAGGGTCCGTAGGCTTGCCCTTTAAAGATATCGTTATCAAGATAGACGAGGATGGAGAAATCTTGATTTCAGGCCCTTCAGTTTTCCAGGGATATTTAAACGATGATGGTTCTGTTGATGACTCTTCATTTACTAATGGATTTTTTAGGACCGGGGATATTGGAGAAATACTTCCCTCAGGTAACCTTAAAATAACAGATCGTAAAAAGGATATAATCGTCACCTCCAATGGTAAGAATATATCACCCCAGAAAATAGAAGCATTAATGAGTACTAGCCCAAGAATAGAGCATTTTATGACAGTTGGTGAAGGGCACAGCTATCTAACCGGACTTGTTTCCATTACTAAAGATGGCTTTAATGATCTTATTGACCAAGGCGTCATAGATGTATCAATTAGTTATGAAGAAATGGCAAAAAACCCCACTGTTAAAATATTGGTCCAAAGTGAGATTGAACGATTAAATAGTGAACTTCCTGGTCACGAGCAAATTAAGAAGTTCACCATATTACCCCTCAACCTTAATGGTGATAGCGATTACCTCACTCCTTCTTTAAAAATAAAAAGAGATCGGATCTACAACAAGTATATAAAAGATATTGACGCGATGTACCCACGTTTGTGAGCCTTTGACTTTTAAGGCCCAATATCCTACAAAGGGGGATTCAAATCATTTTATTAGGAGCAGTTACTAATGGCCCGTATCACGATTGAAGATTGCTTGGAAAAAGTAGAAAACCGTTATGAGTTAGTCCATCTAACCGTTAAAAGGGTTAAACAATTGAGAGATGGTGCTGACCGCTTAGTTAGATCAAAAAATAAAGATATCGTTACGGCCCTTAGGGAAATTGCTGACGACAAAGTAAAACATACTGCAATGGCAGAATACGACGAAGACGAATTTTAGAAAAGTGGCCCTCCTTAGAGGGCTTTTTTTTTATCTTCTTTTCCACTTCGGCATCGCAACTTTTAACACTTCGTCAAAATGTTCCACAGGATAAAACTTCATCCCTTTTCTATGTCTCTCAGGAACTTCTTTTAAGTCTTTCTCATTTTCTTTTGGCAAAATTATTTCACGAACACCAGCCCTTTTTGCAGCAAGAACTTTTTCTTTAATTCCGCCAACAGGTAAGACCTTTCCTGTAAGACTCAATTCACCCGTCATCGCTATGCCAGGTTTAATTTTTTGTTTAGCTGCCAAACTATATAGTGCTAAGGCCATTGTTATGCCGGCACTAGGACCATCTTTAGGAGTAGCACCAGCTGGAAGGTGAAGGTGAACCTCGTGCTTAGATAAGAAATCTAAGGCTTCTTCTGAGTTTTGACCTTCTTTAGATACGGAGCTTTTTGAAGGACTCTTTTTCCGTTTAGCCACACTTTTTTCAATATCTTCTTCTAGTAATCTCTTAACGTAACTGTAAGCGATGTTTGCGGATTCATTCATCACGCTCCCCATTTGCCCAGTTAACTTTAACGTACCTTTACCTTTCAAGGGTATGGTTTCGATGAAAAGTATTTGACCGCCATAAGAAGTCCATGCAAGTCCAGTTACAACACCTGGATCTAAAAACTTCTGTGCTAACTCAGTATGGAACCTTGCGCCCCCTAGGTGTTCCTCTAGATCATTTGGCTTTGGCACAAACTTCTTTTTTCGTTTAGCGCTAACCTTTAACAACGCAGCTTTACGACAAAGTTTAGCTACATATTGCTCCATCATCCGAACACCAGGTTCTCGAGCATAATCACTAATCAATTTCTTCAGCGTCGCTACTGGAAGAGTAAAGTCATCCTTTGTTAAGCCGTGTTTTTTCAAAAGCTTTGGAACTACCCATTTTGTCGCAATACTTACCTTTTCTTCGATTGAGTATCCGCTTAATTCAATAACTTCCATTCTATCTAATAATGGCTCTGGGATATTACCAATATAGTTGGCCGTAGAAATAAAGAGAACTTTTGAAAGGTCAAAAGGTACATCTAAGTAATGATCGATAAAAGTATGGTTTTGTTCAGGGTCAAGAACTTCCAGTAAAGCACTGGCAGGATCACCTTGAAATGAACTTCCTAATTTATCAATTTCATCTAACATAATTACAGGATTATTTACTTCAACTCTCTTTAAGGCCTGTATGATTCTTCCAGGCATCGCGCCAACATAGGTTCTTCTGTGGCCCTTAATTTCGGCTTCATCTCTCATTCCACCGAGGGAAAATCGATAAAACTTTCGCCCCAAAGACGCGGCGATACTTTTACCTAATGAAGTTTTCCCAACCCCAGGAGGACCACTTAAACACAATATCGTTCCATCGTACTCTGGTCTCAACTTTCTTACGGCAAGAAATTCAAGAATTCTTTCTTTCGCTTTTTCTAGTCCGTAATGATCTTTCTCCAATATCTTCCGAGCACTATCTATATCAATTTTCTCGGGAGTCGAAACAGACCATGGAAGATCGATCATCCAATTTAGATACGTTCTAGTTATATTATACTCTGGGCTACTATCGGGAATAACATCCAATCGTTCTAATTCTTCTCTTGCGGCCTTTAGGGCATCTTCAGGCATCTCTATTTCTTCTAACTTTTCAGCAATTCTATTAATATCTCGAGACTTTTCATCATCTTCCATTCCAAGTTCAGAACGAATAACTTTTAATTGTTCTCTTAAGAAATATTCTCTTTGATATTTATTAACCTTATCATTCACTTCATCGGAAATTTTCTTTTGAATATCTGCGACATCTTTTTCTCTTCTCAAATAAACTAAAAGTTTCGCAAACCTCTTTTTAACAACGAGGGTTTCAAGAAAGTCCTGTGCCTCTGGTATATCTAAAGATATAGCGAATGCCACGAGGTCTGCCAAAGCGCCTGGAGAAGGTGAGTTAAGCATCGCTAACTTCATCTCCTCATTAAAATAAGGGTTTATTTCACTAAGTTTTTTAACCTGATTTATTACGGAACGAGTGTAAGCATCAAGCTCTTCATCCGTTTCAAGAATATCATCAAAGACCTCAAAGTCCGCTTTAATGAGAGGTTTCTCTTCAATATAGTTACTGGCCCTGTAGCGTTTTACACCATGGACTAGAACATTTACGGAACCATCTGGTAATTTAAGTTTTTTTACAACTTTGCACAGGACACCGACCTTATAAAGATCGCGGGTCTTTATTTCTCGTTGCTCAAGATCAATTTCTTCTTCCGGTACAAAGTCCCCGTGCTCATCCTTTAAATCTGACTTAACCAAATTTAAGGCCACAAAACCGGTTTTCATCAAATAGTCATCAAGCTCTGGAGTAAACTTGTCTTCTGATAAAATTATTGGAGCTATCATTCCGGGAAAAATCGGACTATTCATGATTGGAATAATTACGACTTCATCTGGGAACTTCATATCTGTTTCTTGATTAGTTTTAATTTGAACCTGATATTCATTTTCAATATCTGACATTAGGAACTCCTATAAGAATTTAATTTACTATCCCTTTATATCGACGACTAGACGCCCAGGATTTTTTAGAAAGAATACATCGAGAGTCACATTCTTCTTAAAAAGAACCTCAACGCTCAACGTATCATTTTGTATTGGAAAAAAGTTAACGGACTTAACAAACCTACTATTACCAAATGAGTTTATAGCATCAGGTAAATCAGTAGTGAATAAATCTAAATACAGCTTTTTTTCTTTTCCGGATATATAACCATATATTCGCGGTAATTCTGTGGTTACGAAATCAAAAACTAGTCTCTCGTAACCAGCTTTAGATGAGTAATTATGGCGAATGGCCTTCAGTTTTGAACTTCTCTTTGGTCCCCCATTATGAAAAATACCGGAGTCTAAATAAACAGAGCGTTTACGAGAAGAAATTCTTCTTATCCTCTCATCGAGCAGGTTTTGAGCCTGGACTGATGAAGTGAAAAAAGAAATGAGGACAATGATTAATACGTTTTTCGATAGTAAGTTTTTTAAGATTTTCATCCTAATAAGAATACAAGAAATACCTTCTTTTTGAACACTAAAAAGTTCTAGAGGAATTAAACCCAGATAGGCCAAATAAGACAAAGGCGAACATAATGCCAATCATCAAAGAAAGACCACTTGGTGGGCCACCTCCACCACCACCGGCAAGCGCGACGCTACCACAAGCTACGATTTCCGCCTCGCCTTCTTTTTTGCTTTTAAAGGATTCTGAAGTGACTCCAGTGACGGCTCCTGCAGACTTAACGCTATAAGTCTTATCAGCTTCCATGCAAGCGGCATTTCCTCTTGGGTCCGGATAGTTGTAATGAGAAA
>JAFMBV010000170.1 GCA_017858255.1 Bacteriovoracaceae bacterium | reverse complement strand
ATTTTCCGCCACCTGTAGAGACTTGAATAATTCCATCTGACTTCATGTCCGCAAAGGCCTTAAGGGCCGCGTTGGCGGTAGAAGTGGAGGTTACATTAATGGCAGGGAAGGCATAGCCACCTTCGCGGGCCTTGTTAAGCATGTCACAATATTGTTCGTAATTGGCCACTGGCATGGGAACTCCTCGAGATATGAAAATTTGTGAAGAAAAAAACATATTTATATCAAAAAAACTCAATCATCTTACAACCTTAGGTGCCCTTTGATCACTTTGCACAGCGTGCATTAAGTTAATGTTATTTCAAATAGTTACCTTATAGGTGTCCAATTTAATTGGGCATTACCTAGATAAATGAGGAGTAAGTGTTACGGAAAATTTTGCCTAACCGCATAAAATCACAAGGAATGTGAAGGAGTCCTAAGTTTCTCAATTAAAACGTCGATAATATGAAAGTATGAGAACACGAAATATAACATTACTCACTCTTTTAGTCCTCCTGGCCACCTCGTGTATGCCAGACTCCTTCACGAAATTTAAGGAGGAGGCGCCATCTAAGAAATCTGCTTCAGGCGGCTCTAGTGGTGCATCTTCAACACCTACTCCTACACCAACACCTGTCGTTAGTACGGATGTTGTTTATGAAATTACCTCTGTTGAATTCTATCAATCGCAAGGTGATACCTATTTATTTTCTGTTCTTGATGGAACGGGTTACTCAGTAGGGGATCAAGTTAATTTATCTGAACAATTATTTTATAGCAGTACTTTAACTTATAACTACGTTGGTACGGTTACGGCGATTCATAAAGAAACCACCGCCACCTCAGATGATGAAAGAATTATCGCGGTTAAATTAGACGGGGCCATTGAGATTGGTGGAGCTCCCATTGATTTTGATTACGACGGAAACTTTGCAGGCTTTGATGCTTCTTATGCCTCGGATACTGCCATTGGCCTGCGCTTTATTGACGAAGGTTTCTATATTGATAACTGTTCCACAGGTTACGGAACATGTGCCTTAGGAACGTTTTCTGTTTCTGTTGTTGGTAGCAAACCTGTTCTTTATATCTCTCCTAATATTCCTGTGACGAGCCCTTTTACAAATGCTCCACTTAAAAATATTAGTAAAAGAATTCACGTCATTGGCAACGGTGTTGATGATGCAAGTGCTCTAACTTTTGATTATACCTTGGGTGATGGAACTCTTGTTGGCCTTGGTGTTAGAGATGGGGTGGTTGAGGCCATCGCAAGTAATGGGGTAGCCAGTGATGACCGCTTAGTTTCACCTTTTGGTCCTTTTACAATGGCAAATGATCTTAGGTTTTTTGAGACTCCAATGAGTGTAACAGTGAGTCTTAACTCTGCAGACTTTGGTGCTGCCCTTGATGCAGAGGAAAGCGCTAGTGGTGAGCTGTATTTTGCGACAGCGATTCCAGGAACTGCAGTAGAAGAAATTCAGGAATTTGAGCTTACTTACTACCTTGAGAACAATCAGCGTTTTGCTGTTAAGGTCGATAATGTCAGTGGTTTTGTTGCAGGTCTTGGTGCAGGTCGTGACTATATACGCGCTTGTAAGGTGACCATTGGAACTGCATGTGACACGGACAATGAAAGCCCAGTGGCGATACTTGGTAAGGCACGAATTGATTATATTGATGAAGCTAGACAGACATTATACCTAACGGCCGTGAATTTTGATCACGATGATGCTGATACTACTGATGGAGCTATTACCCCTAGTTTCCCTTCTATCTTTAAAGAGGGGCTTTTCCTTCATAATGGTAATGAGTTTGGGAATCTATCTTCAACATTTGTTTCTGCTCAATCTTCAAAGGTTTTCCGCCTCTTTAATAATTTAACTGCTGGAGAGACAATTACTCCCGAGTGGAATGTTCCTGCGGCTTTTGAAGCAACAGCAGACAATCCAGTTAGTGCAGTTGTCTTCTCTGTTGATAATTTTCCACCGTCAGGTTTTAGCATCGATCCTGGTACGGGCATTATCACTATGACAACTCCAAGTCATGATGTTGATCGTGATATTACGATCACGGTTACTGATGCTGGAAATGGTGGTGTAATTGATACTTTCGCAATCAATATTTCCTCTATTACTGCTCCAACAGGGCTTGATTACCTTGCCACTGGATCGACAACAGCGAGTATTCTAACCAATATCGGTGATACTGATACTGAACAACTTCATGTGATTGTCACAAATGGTGCTGAAACATTTAGCTCAACTAATATTGATTTCTCCGCTTTTAACTTTACCTCTGCCCCGGCGCTCCCAACTGGTGCGACGATTGATAATTCCAACGCGAGAATTACATGGAGCCCTACAGACTTCAATACAGCAGCAACGACATATACTATATCGGCGACTTTCCCTGCCTATGACCCGAGTACATCCATTGGCTCTGTTACCGCCAATTTTGGTTCTGCCACAAAAATTGATAAAGTTGTATTTCCTCAAAATAATGGTGATACGCTGATTATTAGAGTGAATGATGCCTCACAATTTTCAACAGCTTCCGGTTCAAATAGAGTTTCAACACCTGACGGAGCCGTGGGGACTGTTAACTTTGTTGATGAAGCAAATAATAGAATATTTATTACCGTCAATGCTAACCTAACGGGTAATGGTGTTTTTAAAGCTGGAGATAGCGTCGATAAGACATCAAGCTTTATTCTTGAAAGAACAGAAATTGTACCTACCTCTAATGCCGTTGTTCATGTTTTTGATATTGCGAGTACGGCCTTTGATACAGGTAAAAATCCGTCACCTTTTTTAAACGACGGAACTGCTGTCACTTTAGGAACTGGTGAAACGCTAAGCTATGCGGTCACTCCTAATGCTCCCAGTGATATGACTTTCAGTACTACAACGGGTGGTTTTACTGCTGTCAGTGCAGGGAACTTAGGAAACCTTTCTGAAACGGTTTATATAATCGCTGCAACTAACGGCAATGGAAATACAGTTCTTTCAGATTATGCCTTTACTATCATTGAATCACCGACTTTGGCGTCGATGAATCGCTACCAATTTGTCAGAATAAGCGGCAATGGCAACCGTTTCTACCGTGGTAGTAGAGTACAAACAGATGGGCCAGAATTTATATCAGGCCGTGTACTCATGAAAATTGATACGGACGGTGATGATACTATTGATGGACTACTCCTTGAAAATAATGGAGACATCTCTGATGGAAAAGGTCTTGATAACACGGCCGTTTTCTTTAGTGCCGAATCAACCGTTCTTCCTTACCAGTTTTGGTACGTAAAAGACGTTACTAACTTCACCGTCGCAGAACAACTTACTTCTGTACGTGGTGATCAAGCTACAGTTGAGGCTCGTGATGCTACTAATAATCGTCTCTATGTAAGAATTAATAATGGTACATTTATTACAGGAGATGTGATTGAAGATGGATCTAGTAATTCATCGACGATTAAGTCTATTGAAGATCGCCACTATGTGACAGGAGCAATTGAAGTTTCTCAAGCTGACTTTGCAGCATTCCTTGTTGGTGGACCGATCACTTATTTTGATGGTGCAACTACTGGTACAGGAGTTGTCGTTCAAAAACACATCGATAATAATAATACAGTTGGGATCGCTGGAGATGAACGCTATTACCTCCTTATTCAACATGTAAGTGGACCTCTGCCTTCAGAAGGGGAAACCATTGAGGATAGTTATACTTTTAATGCAGGATCAACAAAGCGTGTACTAAAAGTTGTGGGACCGAATATTGATTTGACTATTAACGGTGGCGCTTCTGCTGTTACCTCTTCTGGAAGAGTCAATGAGTTTGGGAATCCTTTCTTTGAAGGAAACTTAATCGGGGAGTTTGTCAGAGCGGGGGCCATTGACGGTCAACATCTCTATAAATCTGTTGGTTATGCTGCCTACGGAACTGATTATGCTTCTAATCAAGTGACAGTAATGGTTGAGGACTTCTTTAATCACTTTAGTGTTGATACAGCAAATCTTAATTTTATTGATGACTTTACTGAATCAGCGTCAGCTGTTGGTGCAGGAGCCAGTAATCCAAATGGTGTTAGCGGTGTAAGACTTTCAAACCTTATCGTTGGTTATGTCGGTGAGCCCTTACATCTTGAACCTTCTTTAAAAGGTGAATTTAATTTGGCGTCTATTAGCCCGGAAACACTACCTCCTGGCTTAACTTTTGATTCTTCGACTGGCGTTATTTCTGGAACTGCAACTAATCCTTCTGGCGGTGGAACTTACACGATCTCTTTTAGAACGGCAGATGGAACGGGCACAACGAGTTATAGCTTTCCCTTCATTATCTATAATCAGTTTGAAATTGCTCAAACGACAGAACAGGCCAGCTCTTATGTGATTCATAAAGAAGGCCAGGGCATGGGCTCATCTCGCTGTAAGGTTATTAGTCCTCAGTTGATCGATGATGTTAATGATCCTAATTACAACCAAGCAATCTATGGCCTAAATGACATTATTTGTGTCTTAGAAGGTGGAGAGTCTGATATCTATAATAGAGGAATTAGTTTTGATATTAAGTATGGGGCAGGAATGTGTGAATACGTTCAGTATGTACCTTACTCCTATCAATCTTTTCTTCCAGGGGCTTCT
>JAFMBV010000169.1 GCA_017858255.1 Bacteriovoracaceae bacterium | reverse complement strand
GATATGCTTAACCAAAGTATTGAAAGACTTAAGCTTTGGGGAATTAAAAGTTTTCAATTTGAAAAATGGTATAAAAAAGGAAAAATACCAAGGCAAATAACTATTTACTCCAATGCAACAGGTATTGTCAGAGTAAGAAATGCAACAGTTGGCAAATACTTTAAGGAAGGACAGAACTTCTTTGAACTATCGGATCTTGCCGATGTATGGGTTGAAATGGATGTTTACGAACATGATTCATCTCTAATAAAAATTGGCCAGAAAGTGGAACTAGAGTTTACTGCTATCCCAGGTGAAAAATTAGTTGGAGAGATAGATTTTGTTAACCCTGTCCTTGATCGAAAATCAAGAACCTTGAAAGTTAGGGCCACAATTGAAAATGCTTCAGGGAAATTAAAGCCCGGTATGATTGCAAATGCAGTATTAAACCTAGATATAGAAGGAATGCCTTTAGTTGTTCCTAGGACGGCGATTATTGATACAGGTAAAAGAAAAGTTGTATGGACGAAAGTTTCAGGTAAATCCTTTCAAGCAAAAACTATACATGCGGGATATGAGTCAGAAGGATATGTAGAGATTAAGCATGGGCTAATGGAAGGTGAAGAAGTTGTTATTGAGGGAAGTTTCTTGCTAGATGCTCAAGCACAATTATTTGGTGGATATGAAGACATGAAAGAGTCGAAATCTTCAGGGCACAATCACTAAGGATAAATTATGATTCAGAATTTAATAGAACTATCCATTCGTAAACGTGCCATTGTTGTTGTTGGTTTTGTGTTTATCGCACTCATGTCTATCTTTAGTCTCAAGACGGCAAGAATTGATGCTATCCCAGATATTGGGGAAAACCAGCAGATTGTGTTTACAGAGTGGGCAGGTCGATCACCTAAGGATATTGAGGAACAAGTAACATACCCTCTAAGTGTAATGATGCAAGGTATACCTGGCGTTAAAAATATTCGAGCGACATCAGCATTTGGTTTTTCGATAATTTATGTGATCTTTAAGGATGAAGTTGATTTTTATTGGAGTCGGAGTCGAGTTCTTGAGAAACTGTCTACTGCGACATCAGAGCTCCCAAACGGTGTAGTACCAAAAATGGGACCAGATGCAACAGGTCTTGGACAAGTTTTTTGGTATACCATAGAGAATGATAAAGACTCAATAAAGCCAAAGTCGCTTGCCGAGCTAAGATCAATTCAAGACTTCTATGTTCGCTATCTACTTCAAGGTGTCGAAGGAGTAAGTGAAGTCGCAAGTATTGGTGGTTTTGTAAAAGAGTATCAGATTGATGTTGATCCAAATAAATTGTTTGCATATGACATTCACTTTTCAAAACTTATTAAATCAATTCAAAATAGTAATATAGATGTTGGTGCTGAAGTTGTTGAAGATGGAGATAGAGAGTTTGTTGTTAGAGGTAAAGGCTTTTTTAAGAGTATTACTGATATAGAGAATGTCGTCGTTGGAGTTAAGAATAACTCAGCAATTAGGGTGAAGGATTTAGCAAGTGTAAATATTGGCCCCGGCTTTAGAAGAGGAGCACTTGATAAAAACGGAGTTGAGTCAGTCGGTGGTGTTGTCACTATGCGATTTGGTGAAAATCCAAAAGAAGTTATAGATAATGTTAAGGATCGATTAAAAGTAGTAGAGCAAGGACTTCCAAAGGGAGTTCGCTTAGTGCCTTTCTACGATAGAACAGAAGTTATTGAAAGAACTATTGGAACAGTTTATTCGGCATTAAGTCAGGAAATTATAATAACAGTGATTGTGATTTTACTTTTTTTACTTCACTTCAAATCATCAATCTTAGTCTCCCTTACTTTGCCTTTCGGAGTTGGGATTAGTTTTATATTAATGAAGTTCTTAGGCATTGATTCAAATGTTATGAGCTTATCAGGTCTTGTTATTGCCATTGGCTCTATGGTTGATATGGGGATAATCATGACAGAAAATATTTATTCTCACCTTGCAGAAAAACCTGATGCATCTAAAGAGGAGAGGATCGAGATTATTGTTAGATCAGCTCGTGAAGTAGGCCCTGCGATATTAACGGCCGTTGCTACAACAATCGTTACCTTTCTCCCCGTTTTTGGATTGGAAGGAAGTGAAGGGAAACTTTTTGGACCACTTGCTTGGGCTAAAACACTGGCCATGTTCGGTTCAGTGGTTGTTGCAATTGTTTTAGTTCCTGCACTTTCTGCATATCTTTTAAAAGGAAAATTGAAACCAATAGAAAAAAATAAGGTTAGTTCACTTATAGTTGATTCTTATAGACCCGCTTTGAATTGGATGCTGGAAAATAGAAAGATATTTGTAATTTTCCCAACAATAATATTTTTGCTGGGTATGTTTGCCTTTTCAAAACTAGGTAAAGAATTTATGCCTTCATTAAATGAAGGTGAAATACTTTATATGCCCGTTACAACTCCAGACGTGAGTATGACAAAAGCTAGAGAGCTATTGGCCTACACTGATAAGAAATTAAAGGAACACCCTTTAGTTGCTAATGCCATTGGTAAGCTCGGTAGAGCTAATACGGCCATTGATCCTGCTCCTGTGGCGATGTTTGAGACAGTAGTAAAGCTTATTCCTGAAGATGAGTGGCCAGACGGTGTTTCTATTTACGATATAATGAGTGAGCTTGACGGAGAACTTCAAGTTCCGGGTCTAGTAAATGCATGGCTTTTTCCAATTGAAAATAGAATAGCTATGATTTCAACAGGAATTAAAACTCAAATTGGAATTAAGATATTTGGTGATGATTTAAAAAAGTTAGAGAGCCTTGCTGCTAAAATTGGAAAAGAAGTAGAGAAGATTAAAGGTGCATACGGGGTTTATGCTGAGCAGATTACAGGGAAACCTTATATCGAATTTGATATTGATAGAGTTTCCGCAAGTAGATATGGGATTAATACTGGAACTATAAATAAGATACTTCAAACGGCAGTTGGTGGAATGACCATAGGTCAGTTCTATGAAGGACGAGAAAGATATCCAATTAGAGTTAGGTATAAAAAAGAGCTTAGAGATCGTATTGATGAGCTAAAAAAGGTGTTAGTTCCAAGCCCACTAGGTCAACATATTCCACTATCAGAGCTTGCAAATATTCAAATTGTGACAGGCCCAGCTGCGATTCAATCAGAAAATGGAATGCTTAGATCACTTGTTCTTTTAAATGTTCAAGGGAGAGATTTAATCGGTTTCGTTGAAGATGCAAAAGAGCATATTGAAAAGAATATCGAACTACCGAAAGGTTATTCAATTGTTTGGGCAGGACAATATGAAAGTCAGGTAAGGTCTAACAATAGATTAATGATGCTGGTGCCAATTGCCCTAATTATTAATTTGTTTCTTATATATTTTGGGATCAAAAATCTTCGTAACGCTGGAATTATTTTTAGTGCTGTTCCTATTGCATTTGCGGGAGGGTTGATTCTTCTTTGGGTTGGTGGCTTTAATACTTCTGTTGCTGTATGGGTTGGATTTATCGCACTTTTTGGTATTGCAGTTGATGATGGGGTCGTTATGATGACCTACCTCCAAGAAGCTATAAAGACTCACAATCCTAAAGACTGGGATGGATTAAAAGAGTGTATTATTGAAGCAGGCTCAAGAAGAATACGGCCTCTCGTTATGACAACAACTACTACTGTTGTCGCATTAATCCCTATTATGTGGTCAACAAGTACAGGAAGTGAAGTGATGAAACCAATGGCAATTCCGACTCTTGGTGGAATGCTCGTTGAGCTTGTTACATTGTTTATTGTACCTGTTGTTTATTCATATTTTGAACATAGAAGAATAATATTAGAACAAGGAGAAAATTATGTGTCCTAATTGTGAAAAGAAATTATCATTAAAGAAATCATTCTTAGTATTAAGTGTTGTTGCTCTTGGGCTGTTTGGAATGGAAAGTTATGCTTCTGATACTCATGGAAGTCATGATCATAGCAAAATGGATCATTCTAAGATGGATCATTCTAAGATGAAGAAGGGGGATCGAAAATCCCTGAGCGAAGCTGCAAAAAAATCGATAGTATTAGCTCTGGAAGCGAATGAGGCTCTCCACAGTTCATTTTTCAAGTATGATGCTAAAGCCGTTGAATCAAATGCCATGAAACTAAAAAAAGCAATTGATGCTATTGAAGACAAAGAAGTTGCAAAGCTTTTAGACTTCTCAAAAGGCAAACTAAAAGAAATTAAAGCTTCAAATGACAGAGAGGCAAATAATAAGAATTATCATCTCGTTTCTATGGCGCTGATTCATATTGTTAATAAGTATGACGTGGGATCAAAGTATAATGCCTATTCTTGCCCGATGGTTAAAAAGAAATGGGTACAAAATAGCAGTAAGATGGCAAAGGTTCATAACCCATATGCTCCAAATATGCCTCACTGTGGTTCACAGGATAGTAATCACTAATGGTGCTTAGCTGTAAGTTTCTTCGTAAAACTTTCTAGTAAAGGAAGCCCTTTTTGTACTTTGATTAGGGCTTCCTTTTTCATTTTTGTGTTAAACACTTTAAGTGCTCCGGAGCCAAGAGTTAGGGAGAAAATTACTGCTAAAATTATGTCGATTATTGCTCTCATGTTACACCTTCCTTTTTAATTCACGTT
>JAFMBV010000168.1 GCA_017858255.1 Bacteriovoracaceae bacterium | reverse complement strand
GAACTCAGAGCCCATTTGAGAGAACATAACAACGCCAGCAATAATAGAAGTAACTCCTATACCTAAAACTATCTTTTTGAATTTAAGAGCTAAGGTGAGAGCAGGCAAAAAAGCCTTTTCTGCCAAGTTCATTAGGTATGGCTTTTTGTCTGTAGTTTTTCCACTCAAAAAAGTTGCTGCTAATGCAGGCACAAGTGTGAAAGAAAGTAATAAAGCTGAGCATAAGGCCATAATAAATGTCTGTGCCATTGGTCCGAACATCTTTCCCTCAACACCAGTCAAGGCAAACAGTGGTACAAAAACTATAATTACAATTAATTCCCCAAAGCCTGCCGCGGAGCGAATTTCAATTGCAGCTTGAGTCACATACTCCTTTACTTCAGCCCTCGTTAATTCTCGGCCAATTTTTTTTCCTTCTTTTTGAAGTTTATGAACACAGTTCTCAATTACTATGACTGCACCATCAACAATAATCCCAAAATCTAGTGCACCTAAGCTCATAAGATTTCCTGATACATTTTGCCATTTCATTAAAATGAAAGTGATCAAAAGTGATATTGGAATGATAATAGAAGTAATCATCGCCGCACGAAGGTTTCCAACTAGTAACAAAAGAAACAGAATTACTAAACCGGCACCCATGAAAAGGTTGTGCTTAACAGTTTCAAGTGTTGCATCAACCATATTTGAACGGTTATACAGAACATCTAACTTGACCCATGAGGGAATATCTTTCTTTATTTGCTCAAGCTTCGTATTTACATCATCTGAAACGGTACGGCTGTTTTCACCTAGGAGCATAAAGGCAGTCCCAATAATGCTCTCATTTCCATTTACTGTCGCTGCTCCTGTTCTAATTTGTTTATCATATTTAACTTTAGCAATATTTTTGACTTTTATAACTTGATAGTCTGAAAGCCTTTTAACTACTACGTTTTCTATATCCGAAAAGTTTTTTAAAAGACCAACTCCACGCACGAGTAACTGTTCACCTGTTTGCTGTATATAGCCACCACCAACATTTATGTTTGTCGCTTCGATAGCATTCTCAATATCATCAAAATGAATGCCATACTTAGACATTTTCACAATATCTGGTTGAATAAAGAATTGCTTCTCATATCCACCAATTGTATTAATCTCTGTAACACCTTTAACCGTGAGAAGCCTCGGCTTAATAAACCAATCTTGCAGTGATCTTAACTCCATTAGCTGAACTAATCTTTTTTCGGGGTCTGTTTCAGCTTTTTAGCACTAACAGAGTAGTGAAAAATTTCACCAAGACCTGTACTAATAGGCCCCATCTCGGGAACAACACCAGTAGGTAATTCAAGATTCTGTAACTTCTCACTTACAAGTTGTCTTGCTACCAAAATTTGAGTCTCTTCAGTGAAAATAACTGTAACTTGAGAAATACCAAACCTCGAAATTGATCTAATCGTCTGAACTCCAGGGATACCATTCATTGAGTATTCAATTGGAAATGTAACCATACGTTCGATTTCTTCGGGGACTAAACCTTTTACAGGTGTATTGATTTGTACTTGAGTATTTGTAATATCAGGGACAGCATCAATTGAGAGTGTCTGAAATGACCTGTACCCCAGTACTATTAATAACAAGGTTGCTATGAAAATGAACATTCTGCTTTCTACTGAAAATTTTATAATTTTATTTATCATTTAGAACTTCCTAGTGACCATGGCCATATTCAGACTTATCTGTCGAGTAAACATCTGTAACTTGCAAGAGTCCTACTCCATCAGTGACAACTTGATCTCCAAACCCAACACCTTTAACCTTTACCAAATATTTACCTTTTAATTTCTTAATCGATGACACTGGTAAGAACTTAAAAAAGCCTCCTCTAAAACGGTATATACCTTTATTAGATTTAGAAACGACGAGGGTTCCTTTGCCGATTAAAAATTCATCACTAGCTATTGTCTGAAGCTTAAGGTTTAATGTCTTAATTGCCTCTTTAGATAACTTGAAACCTCTTATTTCATCAACTGCTTCAATCGCTTTTTCTCTGCCTATCGACTTACCACCTCCGTGCTCATCATGCTCTTTATGTTCATCTCCATTATTACTGTCACCGTGTTCGTCAGCCTTATGATCATCATGACTTCTATCTTTATGTCCGTTACTTTTATCTACTTCTTTTATACTTCTATGATCATGTCCCGAATGATCATCTCCCTTCTCAGCGTAGGTGATACTATTAGTAATGATTCCAAAAAATATTAATGTTTTTATTTTATTCAACTATGACTCCTTTTTGAGCAAGATAAAGCCTCTTTCTGATTCGTTTTATCTGCTTATTAATTACGCACTTCCCGAACTAAAGTGATCTTGCTTTTATAAGACCTTGTCGAAGGCAGGAGTGTTTCCATTAATTAGTATTAATTGCCCGTATGTATTTAAGATTTCATTTTCAATTTGGAATCTTGATATTAGAAAATCAATTTGCTGCCTGTGTGATTCTATTGTCATCGGGATTGATACAACCCCTCTCGAAAATAATTTTTCTACCTTATTATGCTTTTTTTCGAGTTCACTTAAACTCGGCATTTTTGATAGAGTTTCAATTGATCGTCTAATTTTAGAAATCAAATTTACTCTTTGAATTTTCAACATTTCTTTTCTATTTTTCGATGAAAGTTTTTGTGCCGAAACACTCTTTAACGCATTTAGCTTTCCTCCATCATTTGTTTGAAACAATGGGAAGGCAAATGATACAGAGACACCAGCAGACATAAACTTAAGGTCACCTTGGCCTTGATACTCGATTCTTGGGCCAATTGAAATATTTGAATATCCTAAAGACTTTTGCACATCAAGTTCTCCTAAAGCTAAATCTACCTTTAAGTCTTCTAATTGTGATAGCCCAGCTACACTTGGATAACCTGTCTCAAATTTAATGAACTTATATTTCAATTCAGCATATTTGGGAGTGATATTTTTACAATTGGATAAAAATGAAACTTTTCCAAGCAGAATCATTTTTTCGTTCTCCAAGTTATTAAGCTGGTTTTTATAGTCGTTAGATGCAAGCCTAAGCGTCGATAGTGAAACAACTTCTTCTGGATTTAGTCTTTTTCTAGATGCCAGTTTTTTAATTACCTTATCAAAGGTATGGACCACCTCTTTAACAGAGTCTATCGTGATATTTAATTGGGTAATTCGCTGGTATTCAACCGTTGCATTTAGATTTGAATTAAATAAACGAAGGTCTACTTCTGCATCCTTTAGTTCTTGAAACCTTTCAGCTTTTTTAACTCTTTTTTCTCTCTTAGAGCCAAATTCGACGATATGTTGGGCCGTAAGAGTGTAGCTTCTAATATCTAAATCGCGTTGATGGCCTTTTAGATATTCGAATTCTAATTCTGGATTTGGTTTTTGTTTTGCAATATCAATTACGCTTGAAATCTCTTCTTTCTGCTTTATTGATTCAGATAATAATGGTCCATTAGATTTAATATTAGAGTAAAATTCACTAATATTTGTAATAGTACAATTATTTTTGGCGTGAACTATATTTATAGAAAGCAATACAATTGCTATAAAATAGGCGTACATAAGTCATCCTTTATTCGATAATCAGTAACTAAAATGAATAGTAGATTAAGAAATAGGAGGACGGTTAATGTCTGATAAATAATGCTGAGTATTCCCTAATGAGTGAATAGGAAACAGGGTGATAACATCTAGGCTAGGTAGTGCTATATCTGTACTTGTAGTCGAATTAATAACGAGATTGTGAAAGTGTCCAACATGACAATGATGCTCATCCTCATGTGACTTATGATTATCTTCATCACTTGAAGTATGAAGATCAGTATCTGTACAGCTAATTGGTGATTCAACGTGAGATATAGACTCACCATCAAAAAATGATGTGGATGCAAAATCAGCAAAAATAGAAAATGTTAATGTAAGTATTAATAGAAGCTTCATCTTTATCAATTATGCATCAAGCTTAATTTTATATCAAGCTGTATGACCTAACTGACAAGAAGATGACTTTTACCTTTATTTATCTAGCTGAATATACAAGTAAGTATCAAAGATACGATCAGTAAGAGTTAATCTAAAAGTCTAGAAGCCTAAGACTCCTTTACCTTCAGATTAACTTACTCCTTAAAAGTAGCAAATAAGTCTTGCGAGAAGCCTTAAAGTTAAAATAAAGGCCATATAGTAAATATATAGCCTTAGGTGCTTAAAAATTAGAAAGTAGACCATGCACCAGCTCCAGTTTGGACTCATCAATCTCATTAACTTTATCAAGACACTTTTTTCTTAAGCGATACAACTCACTAGGACTGCCAAGCTCATTATTCCATTCTTCAACAGAAATGCTTGTGACCTTCAAAAAAGATTTTATATATGACTCGCTAATATTTTCTTTTCCTAGTTCAAATTGATGAACTCTAGTTGAAGATATATTTAGCCACTCTGCTAATTTTCTTAAAGAGAGTCCCTTCCTTTCTCTCATGGCCTTAAGTGCTTTTGACTCTGGCGTAGTGATAACAATTTGGTTCCGTTTACTCATAATTTTTCCTCCTAAAAAGTAAAATTAATATGGAAAACGACAAAAAAAGGCTTGCTGTACAGCTTACTGTAAAGCCCTTCAAAGGCTTTATTCATAGGC
>JAFMBV010000167.1 GCA_017858255.1 Bacteriovoracaceae bacterium | reverse complement strand
GGCTGCCAGACTAAACTTCTTTAGTAATCTCGACTAATAAACCAGTTCTTTGACCTACAATGACATCACTATTTGGAAATACAACGGCTTGGTTTGCTTTGGCCTTAAGTATTCCTTCTTGGGTAGTCTCTATTGGAGCGTTAACAACTAGTGGCGAAAAATTGGCATAATCTTCGCTTAAATGGAGAGTGTAGTCCTCGGAATCACGAATCATTTCATGCACGACCGTGAAGAGCTTTATTTTCTTGTTTTCTTGTGAGGGAAGTTCTTGATTCGCAATAAGTTGTTCTAGAGTTTGCTCTGCTTCTAAAAAGTCCTCACGAAGATTTTTACCAAATGGTTCTACCTTTCCAAGTTCAAGGGTATACGCAAAAGCCTGATATTTACTAAATGAAAAAGAGGAGAAGGTTTTGGCCTTTTCATTTGCCAATAAAATCGCCTCTATACCTATCGCCTTAAGAATTGTGATTTCTTCTTGCGTCGGTTGATGATTATCGATGGTGGGGAAAACGGCAAATCTCTTTATGTGAGAGGGGCGAATGGCGGTATGTAGGTCCAAGTGCCAGCCTTTTCCATGTTTTTCAAAAAAACTGTCGACAATACTCTCTAGCTCCAGTGCCCTTGGAGATTCTTGGGCCGATGCATGATGCAGATGTTCACCACTAAAAAGGCGGTTTAAATTGAAATCAATAAAGCGCTTGTGGGCGCTCATTGCTTCAATATGGCCAAAAATTATGAGAAGAGGTCGTTGAATTTTAAGTTCTTTCTTTGCGATTTTCTTTAGGATGTCATTTATTATTTCTATTGGAGCAGTTTCATTTCCATGGATACCGCAGCTTAAAATCAAGGGAGATGATGATGATGGTGTTTTTGGTGTAAAAGAGAGGATACCTCTTGAGTGCTCTTGAAGAGTGCAGCCATTGAGTTGTCCTTCGAGAAGAGGCCGGACTTTATTGGAGTTGGCCAAAAGGTCGCTTAAGTAGTCATTAAGGATTTCAAAAGACATTAGAGTTAGCCTACCGACCTTCTGGGAAAGTGTAAGTCAATATGGCATCATATTGATCACCTTTATCATTTTTTAAATTAGTTAAACCTTCATATCGAAGGAGAACTTTATCTTTCTTAGAATAGGTAACCTGGATTTTGTCAGCGAACATTTTTAGTATCCAGTTAGTAATATCCAATCTAAATGTAACCTCATCGAGGTTACTTTTATTAAGTGGTCCTAAGTATGTTAGGTCAAAAGTAAAATAATCCCTCATAGACGGAATGATAAACTTTAGCTCTCTCTTTTCTCCAACTTTAAAGCCATCCATACTCTCTATAATGAAATTATGATATCCTTGGCCGCATACTAAATTGTCCTTTACTACTAGACTACCTTGCTTCTCTTTACCCGATGGGGAGATGGTCGTTATCAGATACTCGTTATTTTTTAAAGAAGTGATTTCTTTGCTGCCAGTTCTGAGGTCGATAAATTCAGTATCTGGTAATTGAGAGTTATCCTTAAAAGTGCTGGTAAGCTTGGCAATTTTCTTACCTGATAGGTCCGTATAAGTTGTGATAACTTTTTTAACAAGAAAGCCGTTATATTCTACTTGATGATTTTCACTATAAATATCTGTTTTACTTTCGCTTTCTAAGGCCTTGCCAATGAATACAGCAGGTCCTTTGGCCCAAATAAGAGGAGAGGTAGCAATTAATATGATGAGGATTAGTTTATTCATGCTCTTAGTATATAGGGCTAATATAGAGCTGGGCAAGGGTACCCTTATTAATGTTGACGTGCATGCTTAAAAGCCTGCTTTTCCTTCCACTTATACCAACTCTCTGGTGCCAACTTATTCACCAAACGATCTACCATTTGCATAAATAGCAGATTAAAAACACCTTCTATTCTTTTATAAAAGCGATGGTGAGGACAGCGTAAAGAGATTGCATATCCCGCTTCCTCATACACCACATGGTGCCAAAAACCACTTGGTATAAAGAGCGTTTCTCCTGGCTCCAAAATGACTTCATATCCTTCGGCCTCTTTCAGCATTGGATATTTTTGAAGATCTGGATTATCAACGTCTACGTAGCTTCTGATCGTGAAGGGGTGGCGGTATAGCTTTTTACTTTCTGATTGGGGAAAGAGCACAAAGCGTTTACGCCCTACGATTGCAGTGTGAAAAACATGACTCATATCAATGTCATAATGAATTTGGGTGACGGCCCCTTTTGGTCCAAAAAACATAAAGAGGAAACGTTTTGAAAAGCCTTTCATCAAAGGGGGAAGGCTAACGTCATCTTTTAACTCAGGTGCCTTTGATACAATATTGTAAAGAAACATTCTAAGGTCTTGGCCAGAGACTAGAATAGACTCTAGGTATTTAGAGAATTTCATAGTGGTGGCTTTGCCCATATAGGTTTTTCCGGGCCTTGAAAAGTTACCGTTAAAAACTTGAACCTCGTTATCCCCATATTTTTCTATAAAATATTTTGGAGTCCATTTTTTTAGAGCAGGCCAGTCATGAGCAAAATCTTTCAAAACTACAGGCTTTTCATTTTGAGCGTAGGCCTCAAAGAAAGATTGTGGATTTAGACCAGTTACTTTTTCAACTGATTTAAGCTCAAGCGGTGAGTGGCTTGTTGAGTTCATAGGTCCTCCGGGTAATTCCGAAAAAAACCATACCGAGAATGTTTGAAGGGGACAATATGTATTAAGTCAGTGTGTAAGGCAGACCAATGCTATTTTAGGTAGTTAATAGATTATTGTTTCCTACGAATGAGTTCTCGTGGACATTCTGGGTGCTCTTTCCAATGCTGCAGTGTGGCTTTGGATGTAATAAAAGCGCCAAGATTCTTTATCCATTCATTGAGCAGAACTTCACATTCTGTTGAAGGTAGGTTTAAAGATGGGTGGAGTTGTAGGCTTAGTGCCAATCGATCCTTCCACTGCCAAGTTGCTCCTCCAACCGGAAGGATCTGTGTTGTTGGAACGAGCACATTACGCCAAATGATGTTGTCGCTATCCTTATCAAGAATAACGCCTTGGTGAGGCCAAGCACCGAGGTTGCTAAATACTCCAGTACCTACTTCCTTAATTCCTTTTGCAACCTTGAGTGTTCCTTTAAAGCCAATATACTTGGCCATATTTGAATAAACTTGACTGCCCCAATGAGTTCCATCTTTTAGATAGGAGCTCACTTGATTATGAAACCACCTTCCATTTAGAGGATGATCACTTGGAAGAACATTCGTAATAATGGAGGCCGAATCGTTACCCATAATAAGTTTTTTAGAATCCTTTGGTCTCATATTGAGAGGAGCAATCCACTTCCTGGCCGATTCCTTTGTTAAAAGATTCTCAGCAACCGTTTTATCTAGTGCCCAAAGGATATAAGAGTTGAGACTGATTTTTTCTGACTTAACCTTATCGTGGAGCGCCAGGGTTTCCTTTTCTGAAAGAGCAATAATTGCATAAGTTTCAGGGATTCCTGTTATATCTATTCTTTGTTTTTTCCAATTGATAGGGACTTTCTTAGTCAAGGAGATGTACTTCTTTAATGCCACTAATTTTTTAAAGAAGTTAGGGGGCGTACCCTTCTTTAAACCAGGCTGATTCAGGACTTGATGACCTTCTTTTTGGAGAAGGAGAGTGACTCCACTGACACCATCTGCAACTCTATGCTGGATAAAATCGTAATGAATTTGACCTTGATTATCCTCTTTTATGTAGAGGCAGTTCATCCATTCCCCAAGGGCTTCGGCAACATCAAATTTAACAGCTGAATAATTTTTTTGGCTCACTAGAGTCTCCTCAGTTAGTCTTGGGAGTCTATAGCATAATATGGGGATTGTCTGTATGTGATTTAGGTGAATAGGCTTAACTAGCTTTTAACTCTTTTAGTTTATTGACGGCCGTTATGATTTTTAAAAAAGGCATTTTCTTCTTGGACTTACAATAATGAATAGCATTTTCACCTTTGTCATTTGTTGCTTTTATATCTGCGCCAGCTAACATAAGGGCCTTAAAGGATTTCAATGCATTGGCTTTTGCTGCGAGTATTAACACTGGGTCCCCATCATATTTTGTTAGAAGTCTCGCACCATTTTCTAATAAGTAGGGAATAAATTCATCATTATTGGCGATGATCGCTTCATGTAGAGGGTCACGACCCTTATTATCTCTTTTTGTTGCCTTTACCCCATAGTTTTCAACCAATTCTTTTATAAAGTCTAAGTCAGTGGAACCATAGCAAGCGTAATGGAGAACAGATTTTCCTTGATGACATAATAGGTCTGGGTTGGCTCCTGACGCCATCAAAGCTTTTACTTGTTCAGATTCACCCTTAAAGGCAAAAAGCATGATAGGGGTTTGGCCTTTGTCATTTCGCTGATTGATATCTTGAGAAGTATTTTCTTCTATTACTTCTGTTTTATTATTATTGAGTGTTTTAAGTTCATAAACGCCATTTGGAGTTTCCTCATTTTTATCACCTTTGATTATGACTTTGCTCTTGTCTTCTTCTTCATGAAAACCCGATATCTTTTGAATGTCTTCTTTAAGGTCTTCTTTTTTTCCACTGATTAATTGGCCTTTATCATCAGAAGAGGTGTCACCAGAGATGACTTGTTTGGACTTGTCTTCTTCTTCGCCACCAGAGATGACTTG
>JAFMBV010000053.1 GCA_017858255.1 Bacteriovoracaceae bacterium | reverse complement strand
ATGCTGATACTTGTAGTGGGACCACTCTTGCTGCTGATGCCAGCTGTACCGTGGATATTATCTTCTTAGGCGCTATCATGGCGACTGGAAGCTATACTGCGACGATTAATGCAACTGATGGAACTACAAGTGATACCAATAACGTAATTGGGACGACACCATGATGATGATAACAAAGACCATCCCTATACTTATTCTTTTTTTCATCACTTCTATGACCTATGGACAGCGGGCCCACTGCGAAAAGTTACTAACAAACTTCGACCTAAGTGACATTGAGAAGGCCTGCCTAGATGAATTAAAGGTGAATGCCGTTGGAAACCTAACGCGTCTTGATTCCTATTATCAAATTGAAGTTTATGCAGGAAAGAATACTCTCATCGTAAAGAACATTGATAAAGAAGAAATACTTGCAGGCGACACCACAAAACTTCGTAATATTTTATCTGTAAGACCCAATATAAAACATCTTGAAATTTCAGTGCTTCTAGAAAGTGGTGATATCCATACTTATCTATCCAATATTCTCGGAAGTGTCGGCCCAAAGCGAGTTCTCAAGAATCATGAGTTATACGGTGCCGTAGATATCGACATTCACAATGGTTCAACGATTGTCCTAAACAACTTAACAAAGCGCCTACTCTATTTTAAAGAACAGGCCAATAGTTTGGCCCAAGAGTCTCATCGTCATGATGAACTTGAAACAGTTAAAGAGCTACCGTCCATTCATAACTATCAATCGATGAGTGTTGATCCAAAGAGTGGAATTATTTATCTTCTTACTGAAAATGGTGAGGTATTCATTTGGGAGAACTCATCTGGAGGCCTTAAGCTCCATAAGGAAGGCCTCTCCGGCGACTCCCTTTTCTATGATGCCACCAATGGAGTTCTTAAGTTAAGAACTCCCAGTGGACTACAAGACTTAAACTAGAATTTAGGAAGTATGCTAGAAAACTCTCCAAGGTAAACAGGGCCACCATTTTTGAGTTTATTTAAGAACACATACTCGCCATCAATAAGTTCACAAGTTCCCTTGGGACCTTCAATTAAAGTGACAAACTTAACAATATAGAAAAATGATTTTTTCGATCCGCTTACTTTTTTAACGGCACTCCAACGCAGCTCCCAAGTGTTGTAAGCATCATAGACGTCCATTGGATCATCAAAGTATTCATCACAGCTATCATCTACTCTTTCACCATAATAAGATGCCCATTCGTGAAAATCGTGTTCTGAATTTAAATAATCTTCAGCCTTTTCAAGCCATTTTGGGCCACGAGTGTCCTTGATAACAAAATTACGAAAGAGGTCATTTTGAAGACCTTTTATAAAAGCTGATTGAGTTCCCCAATCATCATTATAGACAACATAATTTTCAGTCTCTTCTATCAGCTCGATTTCAGAAGCAAAGCTTGTGCTCATAACAATAAAAAGAATAAAGATATTCAGTAATTTCATAGATCCCCCATATAATATTTCATCTCTCTTATATAAGACGATTAAGGGCAAATAAATTAAATTTGAAAAAATTATAAGAGGCTTCTTTTACAAAGCCACCCTAAAACACAGTAAATACAGTTACTTATAAATGTGTTCATAAAAATGAACACTTTGTAATTTTGACAAGAATTAAGGCACAGCGCAGCAGTAGAAGATATATTCACATCAATACAGCTAAACCCATAACTAGAGAGGAACCCACGTGTCTCTTAAAAACTTAACGATTTCCCTATGCCTTGGAGTGGCAGGACTTTCACAGGTCTCTGCAAACGTTCCTTACTCTTATCCAGCCCATAAGGATGTGTCGCTAAATAATTACGACAACACTGGCTTTAATGTTGGTAAAGATGCCTTTAGGTTTTCAACTAAAAGGGAGATCACTGTTGGCAGTACAATTATGGCCCACGATCGTTACCAAAGAATTTTTAATAAAGTTGGTAACGATTATAAATATCATACAATGATTGCGCGCCTTGATCGCATTGAAGTAATTAGTCTTAATAAAAGTGACGATAATCCTTATATATTAGTAAAAGTAGTAAGCTCCGTAGATAGACGCCTCATTGGTAAAGAGTTTTATACCCAAGTAGTGGGTCTTTCAGAGTATGAAGATTACAAAGACTTTGATGCTGATGTCTATATGGTACAAAATATCGCGACAGAAAAGCTTCGTGTGTACCAAAGAGTTTGTAAAGACAACTCTTGTCCACCAAAAATGATTTTTGAAACAGACTTTGTCTCTGGCGAGAAAAAAGGCGATGACGAGTTTAAGAAAAACACCCATGTTGGAAACTATAGAATCTTTGAATGGGAGAAATTCTATCAAGATCGTGGTACTGGTGGACATTATCCATCATGGTTTGACCCTAGTTTTCCAGAAGCGCCTTCAATAGAAGACAGTTGGAGTGCCTGGTTTGATAAAGAAGTTATGCCATGGGAATTCTGTGAAACTATTAATGGCAAAGAAAAATGCTCACACAAAGGAATGATGAGAGGAGCATTTGGCTGGTTTACGGCCCTTGTTGAACCTCATTATGGAACAGGACAGTGGACTCACGGTACAATTGGTTGGGCAGAGAGCTCTATCGAAAATATCTACCGCGCCAAAGGTGAAGATACTCTTGGAGCTCTTGCAAACTTTTTTACTTCTTTAAGAAGTAGTGGTTGTTCACGAGTTTCAAACCCTTCAGTTGCCTTTTTACGCCACATCCTTCCTGTGGGAACACCACTTATCAAGATTTACGCTCTTGAAGCTTACCAAGACCAAGCTTCAATGGAGAGCAACTTCAACATGGGATTTCATGTTAACAAAAGATGGCGTTCGTAAAACTGGAATAAAAGCGACCTCGGCCCATAGAAACTATGTAGAAAGAGCAGGCTTAAATACATTTGATAATATCCTTGAAGAAGGAACTTACGAGTTTAGAACTTACCCTACTGTGGTTCAGTATCAATACAAGCCAAGAAGTAGTGGTGAAGGATACCGTCGCTCTAAGGGCTGTGTAGAAGATACAGTTGATAATTACCCAAATGCGACTCAAATCGCTGATGGCCGTGCGGTTTACGACATTGATAATGAGAAAGACATCAATAAGAAACAATGCAACGTCTACAAAATCCCTAGTGAAGCGTTTCAAGGTAGGTTCTACGTTGATACTGGTCTTGTTGAAGGCTATGACCATCCACAGGCTAAAGGCGTCATACGCGGCGGTTTTCGCTCTGAAAAATATCCAGATTTTTTCGCTCTAAAGAATTATAAGTAAGAATATAAGCGCCTCTTCGGAGGCGCTTTTTTTTTGCCAGAATTCACAAAGACCACAAAATGCTCTTAAATTACTTTTTTACTAAGAATCAATTTACTCAAATATCCAGCGTAACAAATCATGGTGAGTGACGATTCCAGTCAGTTGTTTGAGACTATTAACGACAGGAATCGCAGATATATGCTCTCGCACCATTACTCTTGCGAGGTGATCTATAGGAGTCTCCTCATGGCAAACAAGTATCATCGAGGCCATAAACTGACCGGCCATTGCATGCTCATCTAATTCGAGCTTTTTAAGCCACGAAATATCCCGATCACTAACTAAGCCCTTTACTTGATCCCCATCCGTTAAAACAAGGTGATGAATGCCTTTGTTTTTCAAAAGTTCAATCGCCTCTTTTGCAAAGGACTCATGATCTAGCGTTATAACCGGTGAAGACATTACCTCTAAAGCAAAAGTGTCCTTGCTCTCTTCTCTTTTAATAATCACAGGTCTTTGTTCTATGGGCGAAAGAGTAGGATCTAAGCGTGAGCCTGAATTATGAGTTAGATAGTCAAAATCAATTTGAGATAAATTTCCGTTGGTCAGAATAAAAAAGGCCATAAACTCTCCTATACCCTTATTCTAAGTTAATTTTCGAAAAGGTTCAAAGCCAACTCCTAAAAATCAAACTAATTTGACTCATGAAAAATATACCTTTCTATGGTATTATGGTTACTTAAATCGTGTAAATATTACCTTAATACAATCCTAATTTTTAACACATCCCTATGTTTGATACTTCTATTAACAGAAGTTTAATCATTCTGGAGACATCCTTAGATGAAATTATGCCTTCTCATACTTGTGGCCCTTATAAGCTTTAGAATCCAAGCTGTGGTTACGAGAGACTGCCCAAAAGTCTTTGAAATGGAGATGCATAATCTCGACCTTCTTGACGTCCTTAACGAGCTTAATCCCCACGACAGTTCAAGTGTTCTCTATGATGGTCAAAATGGGCCTGGGATCTTTAAATTACAAAAGAGACTGGACTCTCTATATGGGAGCATATCTATAACTTATTATTTGCGTTTTGCAGGTGGCGCCAAGTGCTACTATGAGGGTCGTGATGGTTCTGGATCATTCTTCCATGCCAGATTAGAAGGTTCTTTAAAAGAAGGTTCAAAAGATCCTGCCGTTCTAATTAGTAAGTCTGGTGATCTCGTCAATTACATAGAAATATCGGAAATAAAGACCAGTGAATTAACAGCAAAGAGCGAAAGTACTGGCCTTTACTACCGAGGCGAATATTGTAATTATGGACAATGCGACTCTTTGGAAATTTTGGTCGCAGAAGGTATTGTTAATTATCTTAAATGAGATAGGGAGTAATAATCTTCAGAAGGTCATCATTTTCAAAAGGCTTGTTAATAAATTCAATATTTGTCAGCCCCAAATCTTGCTTCATTTTATCATTAATAAAAGCCGAGAGCATAATAATACTTGTTCATGGATTAAGAGACTCTCTCGTTCGAATGGCCACAACCATTGCTGCTCCCTTCATAAAGGGCATTTCATGATCTGTGATAATAAGGTTGTACTTAGTTTTTTGACACGCGATGAAACCATCTAGGCCATTATCATGAACCGTTACTTGAGCACCGAAAGCCTTTTCGACTAATTCTCGTACAATTTGAGCAACTTCAATTTCGTCCTCTACAATTAATACTTTCATTCTAAAGCCGTCCTATATTCCTAAGAATTTCTCTAACTCTACTGACCTATAATATTTTCTATAAGAGTAATAATTTCATCGGGTTTTTGAAAATGTATATTATGACCAGCATCATTAACTTCAAAAACTCTTTGCTTAAAAACCTCTTGGCCTTTCAAAACCTTTGCCATCTTGCGATAATTGGCATCTTTTGCACCAACAATATAAAAAATCCCTTCATTTTCTTTTAAAATATCAAGAGGTGCCTTAGCCCCTTCTGTAGGGAACTGAGAAGGTGAATAGTTAACGATTAATTGGGCGAATTTGTCGGCATAAGTGTAGTTAACTTGTCTCTCTTGAATCATTCGGTCTTTTTGATTGCCAGAGAAATTCCACATTGGCATGAAATACCAAGTTTGCAAAAATCCCGTAAAATCGTCTTTAATTTGCCTTGCTCGTTTATTATCAAGTTTATTACGCGCCTTTTTCTTATCGGCATTTGGAATCTGTAAACCTACACTCTCCAAAAAGACCTTCTTTGGTTTATGTGAAAGTTCTTCATAAATGGACAGCAAAATTCTGCCCCCCATAGAGTAAGCATAAATAAAGTCAGGCCTTACACTTTCGATTGTTTCTTTTAGCTTCTCTGGAATACTCTCTACATCTGCATTTAAAAGATCGAAGGTGACAACGTCATACTCCAGATCATCTAAAAAACTAGATTCGTCAACTTTACCCATAAAGCCTGGTATATATAAAACTTTGCCTTGTGACATTTACTCTCCTGTTCAAACATCAATTATACCCTAGCTATATTTTTCTTGGTTAAGAATCTCACAAATATTAAGAAGTTAAAGACATTAGGTATTTAGTGGCCTTTAGAAGGTAAAGAGACTCTAGAAAAAATGTTTTGAGACAACTCATCGAATGCCATTTTATCGGACCAGCAGCGAATGACATAATCCCGTCCTTTATGGAGCTGCTCTTTTGAGGGTGGATTTTCCATCATTTTCTCAATTGATCCCTTCATACTCTCCACGTCTTGAAGTGGCACCATCTCACAATAAGGGTGCAGATGCGCCTTCATCCCTCCCACATCGGTAGCAATGACTGGAACCTCACAGGCCATACCCTCTAAGGGAGAGAGCCCAAGACCCTCCTCTAGTGAAGACTGAATAACCAAGTCACTGGCCTGATAATAGCGAGGTAAATCAATCATCGGATGTGCTGGTGCTCTGGTAATAAGCCATTTATCGATATTTTTAAGGTTCATCATTTTAGCGAGTTCACGCATTTTTTCGTGCCCCCCGCTTAGATTCATAAGGATTAAATTTGAATGGGCCAGATAAAGATCAGCGATTGCCTTAAGTACTGTCTCAGGATCTTTTTCGTGACTCACTCTACTTGAAAAGAAGACCAAGAACTTATTGGCGTCAATTTCAAGTTCCGAGCGGAGCTTCAATTTATCTTCACCACTCTTTGGTATATAAAGTTCAGTATTCACGCCGTAGTAATGAGCATGAATAACTCCTTTTTTATAGGCAGAGAAAACCTCCATCAGATAGGGACCGAGAGCAAACCAATAGTGGCAAAAGAGCGAGTTCATCCGCAGTAAAAGGTGAATAACAAAATCCCCTACAACATATCTAAACCAAGAGATTTGTTTGCGCTGATAACGGCAGCGATAATATTCACGAGGAGGCATACCGCTGTGGCTAAAGACAGGCACGCCTTTGAGGCGACCAACAATGCCAGCGTTTAAAGTTCCTCGTAAGTTTTCTTGAGAGAAGATAAAGTCAAATAGAGAGGCAACTTTTAATAATTGAAAGAACGCCGCGACCTGATACTTTAAACGTCCGCCCTCAATTTCAATCACATCAACTTTTAAACCACGCTCCTTAATTCTATCAAGAAGTCCCCCAGTAACCTGTAAATTTGACTTTGGTCCCAAGATCGTCACGTCAAAGCGTTCACAAAGTCCATTCACAAAACGAATATCGGTGTTGCCCTCAAGGACAAGAAGCATTTTAAGTTTCATCTATTTGATTATACTCATGACAATTTTTTTTTGCAGAAGAAATTATCAGTCGCATTCGTACAAAAACTTTACCTTACCAAAACAGACAATTATTAAATAGAAACCAGGGAGTGATATCTGTCAAATTAAAGAAAAGGAAACATCATATTTCTTCTCTTTAATCCGTTATTTAATTAAGGCGTTTTAAGTAGCAAAGGAGAGACAATGAATCATGCAGTTTTAATAATAAGTACATTTATACTTGTGTCATGTGCGAGTAAAACCAAAAATACCACAATGGCCGAAGACAACATATCCCTTGAGCAAAGTGCTCCTGTAAGAAAAGTAGAACTAGGGAAGTATAAAATTGAAAAAGGAGATACCTACATGTGGATTTCCTACAAACTTTATGGTGACTATAAAAGATGGAGAGAGATAGAGCAGAACAATCCAAACAAAAAAAGAAATAAACTTAGAGTTGGTGAACTTGTTAATTACGAAATCCCAGACGAAAAATTCGACTGGAGGGAAACCGGCATCGCTTATAGAATAAAAAATGGGGATGGACTTTCAAAAATATCAAAAAAAGTTTATGGAACTCCTACTCTTTGGAGAAGGATTTGGCTTAATAATAGAAGGATGATCTCTGATCCAAACTTAATTTACACAGGATTCACCATATTCTATAGAAGTAAGTCCCAGCTAACCCTAAACTAACCTACTTTTTAAAAATTAATAAGCAGAAGGTAAAAGATTTATAATGAACGCTGAAAATAAAAAGCTCATTGGGCCTGACGGTAAGGAATTATCTTCTGCTAAAATTAATGCGACAACGAGAACGCTCGAACGAAACCAAGAAAATATTGATTATGTTCCTGTTATTGTAAAAAGAAGTGATGAGTCCAAGAGACACCCGGATGATATTTTGGAAAAGGCAATTAAAGAAGGTCTTATCCAATATCAAAGACCAAATTTTTCACTCTTATTATCTGCTGTTTCTGCCGGTCTCATCCTAGGTTTCGTAGGCATGTGTGTTGCACTAGTTTCACAGGTCATCCCTAGTGAAGACAATATGATCGCCAACAGACTTGCAGTTGCTATCGTTTACCCGTTTGGATTTATTGTTTGTATTTTAAGCGGTACTCAACTTTTCACCGAACATACAGCGACAGCTGTTTACCCAGTCTTAGATAAGAAAACTAACCTAAAGTCACTTCTAGAGTTATGGTTGATCATTTTGTGTGGAAATTTCCTCGGTACATTTATCAGCTCATTTCTCTTATATTCTTCAGACTCCGTTATAATGGCGAAAGTAGGCTTTGTAGATATTGCAAACCATTTGATTCATTATTCCTTTGGTGAAGTTTTCCTGAGTGCAGTATTAGCAGGTTGGCTTATGGCCCAAGGGGGATGGTTGTTACTGGCCTCAACTTCGACAATAGGTCAAATACTGTGTATCTATATTGTAACTTTCATCATAGGTCTTGGTGGGCTTCACCACTCTATTGCAGGTTCAGCCGAAATTTTTAGTGGTCTCTTAAACTCTTCAGCCCCTGAATATTTAGCTTCCCTCAAATTTTTAACTAGCGCCGTTTTAGGTAATTTATTGGGTGGAAGCTTTTTTGTTGGTATTCTCAATTATGCTCACATAAAAAAAACCCAATACAAGTAATTAAGAATAAATTAAACCTTGGTTAGTCATATCAATTTTTATTTCGACTAAGACATCTTTTAGCTTTAGAATATGAAGACTATGATGGAAACACTAATAAGCAGTTTTATGGGCAGCAATAGATCCAGTAGGAACCGTTCCTGTTTTTATTGCCGTAACTAAGAACTATAGTGAAGCTGAAAAAAGAAAGATAGCCTACTACGCGAGCTTCGTGGCCATCTTGGTTCTCGGCTTCTTTCTCGTCATGGGTCAATTTATTCTCGATAAAATGGGAGTTCCTCTACCCGCTTTTCAAATTTCAGGTGGAATAATCCTCTTTCTCTTTGCCACTGATATGATCTTTGGAGATTCAAAGCCAGAGAGTGAAATGGCCCTCGCTAAGTCAGGAAAGGAAACAGCGATTTTCCCTCTAGCAATGCCATCAATTGCGGGACCAGGCGCGATACTCGCCGTTGTTCTTTTAACAGACAACTCTCGCCACTCCATTCAAAGTCAGGCCATTACTGCAGCTGTTATGACATTTGTTGTTTTTATAAACTTTTTGATCATGAGAGCAAGTGGAGTTATTTCAAAATTTATTGGTGTGGCCGGTGCAATATTAATTAGTAAAATCATGGGCTTAATTCTCGCCTCCATTGCCGCCACAAATATCCTATTAGGAATTAAAGAGTTTTTTAAAATTTAGACTTTGGACAAAATAAATATCCAAACGAACCCGCCCATAACCTACTAATTTCACATCAATCAATAGTCCGGCCCTAAATAAACACCTTATTTTCTGATCAAATTAATCCGAAAAGAAACATGCAAGAACTTCTCTCTTTGGCCTCCTTTATCATCCTATTGTTAATAACTTCCTGTGAAACTAATCAGGAACAAATTAAAGGACAATTAAACCAAACAGATTTAAGTTCTAGAGAGAAATATCATTTACTCCATGGTGATATTACAGGTATGGCAAACCTTAATGCTCTCTCAGGTCCCGTTGATAGTAACTGCTTTAATGGCGAACAAGTTTTCACAGAGGCTCAACCCACAATTAACAACGGCTTCCTCGGTCCCATTGAAAGACCAAAGGCCAGTGATAATGCCAACGTTACTTATCGAAAATGCCTTAATTGGGCCAAAGTTTCGGCCATAAAAAGTCCTCCGATTCGAACCTTAACCGTAAGCTATGAAGGACTCCTTAGTTACTCAGGCAGCTACGCGAATAAAATGTACAAGTACTATGATGAATTAGCGGAAGGAAAATCTCCTAGGCCTCCTAATAAGGCGGCGATGAGTTTTGTCGCCTCTAATATTATTAGACCCAATTTAAACCAGGTTGGAAGTAAGTCAGACTTTCTTTTGTTACCTCATAAAGACACCACGATGAAACCTTATGTTTCTGAATCTTGTATTAAGGCCTGGAGAGAAGTTCATGGAAGTGCGTTTAAACTCAATATTATTGGTCACAGTTTCGGAGGAAACTCCGCTAGAAAACTCATGCAAAGCTTAAAGAAAAATACCCCCGAATTAAATAACATTGAAATGTTTTTAGTCGATGCAAGAAGTTCAAATCCTTTGAATTATGTAACCAACTTTAAAACGGAAGATAATGTGAGAAGAAACTCTGTCTTCTTCCAAAAAGGTCTCGTCATGCCTGGCTATGCTTTTGATGGCCAAAATACAACCAACACTCAATTAAGAGGACGTGACATTCCTTTTATAAATTCTAGATGTGGCGGTTTAAATCGCCATGGAAGAACAACCTGCGCCCCTAGAGTCCATTCGGCATTCCAAAATATGATGCGCAGGTAGCGGGTAAATACTATTGATAGAATTTATAAGATTGGATGAATTTAAACCGCGAAACTTTTCTAAATGATTACTTTGCTACCACACTCTTGCTTACAATTAGGCATACACGGGTTTCCAATTTGTTGGTCTTTAAAAGATTCTACAAGATCTCTAGAGAAGTAAGGTCCATCTAAAATGTCATTAAGCTTATGGTGATTGAGAGAGTTAAAGTTTGCTCCATATTTTAAAGTTAAATTTCGATAGAAATATTCTCGTTCAAAACTTGACCTTCGTTTAGCTCCATTTGAGCCATGCCAACAACAAGGCCAGACGTCTCCAAAGGCATCAATATAAAGTTCACGTCCTTTTTTGGCCTTGCAATCAATTTCATAAGTGCCAGGATATTTCTCTTCAAAATAACTATCAAGTTCTTCATTACTCAAATATTTATGTTTATCTACTTTTATTTTATCCTCGATGAGATCACCTAATTTAGTAACACCAGGAATAACCTTAGGCGTATGATTCTGTCGTACCTCAAAACTCACAAAGCCTAACTCTTTGCTCAGTCTCCTGCACTCATCTATTTGGTGTTCATTATGCTTAAATTGGACAAATTTCCAACGTGCTCTACCACCACTCTCTATAAAAGTTTTTGCGTTTTCTATGACCTTTTCAAAAGACACACCGACTCTGTAAATAGGAAGAGTGTCTGCTAACCCATCGATTGAGAAATCAACAACTAGATTATTATTTTGATTGGCACCAATGGCCTTCCAAACCTTCTTCTTACCAAGACTTCCATTTGTGTGAACAAAAATATAAGATTCCGGATGTTTTTTTCCTATCAGCTCAATGATCTCTAGAATCTGAGGGTGTCCAAATGGATCACCGAAAGTACCACAAAGAAGAACCATTTCTAAGGAGACGAGGTCGTTCAATATGGCCTCTATTTTCTTTAGAGAGAGAGAAATAATGGGGAGGGGCTCTTCAACCTGGGAGTTGATATCATAAGATCGTACACAGGCCAAACACATTGCATTGCAAATAGTGGTAATTTCTAAGTGAAGTAAACGGGTATTTACTGTATCAAACATGCCCCATATTTTTTATTAAAAAACCACTTATGGCAAACCTTATACCTAATTTGTATTAGAGTTTTAACAGGCACTAGCGCTACGCACCAATCTCAATGTTACGTAACTTACAAGTTTTGACATGCTCTTCCATTACCTATTGAATAAACTCTATGAATAAAAAGCTTCCAGAGTCATTTTGTATTCTTCCATGGGTCCATACCCAAATTGGTATTGATGGGAGCATTCTCACCTGTGGCGAGGTAACTAATAATGCCAAGATGAGCTGCAAAAATGATGAGTCACTTAGTGAAGTTTGGAATAATGAAAAATACAAAACCATAAGAAAACAGTTCCTCAAAGGAGAAGTACCTTCTCAGTGTGATATGTGCTTCAAGAAAGAATCTATGGGCCATGAAAGTGATCGGATGAAAGGCCATTCGTGGTATAGCGAATATTTTCATCACGTTGATCAGACTCAGGATGATGGCGGTCTGCCTCTTACTCACCTCAAATCGATGGACTTAAGATTATCAAATATTTGTAATTTTAAATGTCGTACCTGCGGACCAGAGGCAAGCTCTGCTCTCGCAAAAGATTGGGCATTTCTGACAAAAAAGAAAATAGAAAACGCCCAAATTCGCGCCTTTAATCACATACAAGATTTTCTTAATTACATGGGAGATGTTCTCCAACAGTTAGAGAAAATCTTCTTTGTAGGAGGAGAGCCATTTCTCATGATTGAGCAGTTTAAGCTTATCGAGAGTTTAAATAATGCTCAAAAAACTGAATCGATAGAGCTCTACTACAACACTAACCTATCGGTTACAAAGTATGGAAAGACCAGCATTGTTGAGCTACTCAAGAATTACAAAAGTGTTGTTTTTAACGTAAGTATAGATGAAACCCATGAAAGAGGCGCCTATATTCGGGAAGGCTTTAGTTGGGAGGTTTTTAAGGCCAATATACGCCATTTCTCACAAGGCCTAAATAATTTAAGAATTAACTACAATATAACTGTCTCAAATATTAATGCCTATTACTTACCTGATATTATAGACACTTGTATCCGAGAGTTTAATACACCACCAGAAGCTTTCATCTTAAACCCTGTCCTTGGCCCTCGCCACTATGCCTTATGGAATCTAACTGAAAGTGCCAAAGAAAGAACATTAGAAAAATTGATCAACTATCAAGGCTCTTGTAGCGATCCTATATTGAAATATCGATTAGAGGGTATTATCAACTTTGTAAAAGAAGAAAGTTCGTCAAAGGAGCTTAAGGCCTTCAAGCAGATCACGAGAAGACTGGATCAAGTAAAAAGTCTTTCATTTCAAGAATTGTTCCCAGATTTAAAAGAATTATTAGATTAAAAAGGTGCTCTACATCTGCGTCTACGTCTACAAAGACTTAGCGAATCTCAAGCAGTTCAGCCTCTCGAGGGAAGAGTTTTAGGAAAGATTCTCCCCTTAAAAGATCGATCTTAGTATTAAAAACTTTGAACTGCCCGATCAGTTTGGACTTATCCTCTCCGAGCATATACTTAATCGCTATATCTAGATCATGAGCGACTTTACCAAAATTATTTTCTTTCGTATAAGTGAGGTACTTCTCTTTTACGATTTCTTTTACATGTTGAGGTAGGGCCTGAAGTGACTGCCACTCTGGCTCTTCTACTAAGCTAATAGTCAGATCACTTTCATCATTGTCAGCAAAAAGCTCAAGCCGCTTAACTTCGTCAATAAAGTCTAATACATGAAATACATTATAAATACTCAAGGTAAAGTTCATCATCATTCGCACATGAGGAAGTTCTTTTTTAATTTTATTCCAGTTAGCTAAATAGAGAGACCAATCAAGTCCCTTGCGAATAAACTCACCTTGTTCACCAAAACCGTCAACACTTGCACTTAAATTAACTTTCTTAAAGTCTTTCCATAAGTCGATCGCACTATGCTTACCAAGAGATAAAATGCTTAAGTTAGTATCATAAGAGAGTTCAACATTTGGATTTCGTTTGGCCAAAGATTCCAAAATCTCATAGTGCTCAATTTCCATGAGCGGCTCACCACCAGCAAAGTACACATGATGAAAAGTATCTAGGAACGGATCAATTTGGGACATGAGTGGTCTTTCTGTGGGGGCACTTACAATCTTTTGATATTCCCCCTTAGGGTTTAAAAACTTAGCGTCTTTAAACCAACCTGTACTAGTAGAGGGACGACAAGTTCGACAGGAAAAATTACAGAGGTTAGAAAAACGAATCGAGATACTTTTTGGTTTATCGATATGAATTTCTTTTTTTTCAACTTTAGCTGAAAGATGACTCCAGTTTTTATTTTCCACTTCTCGCCAGCTTTTTGCCTCTAACGATTCGTAATAAAGACAATCTTTACAGTGCGGAAGAACTTCAGGTTTACCTGAGCGAAAAGCATCTTGAAAAGAGGCCAGTTTTTCACCGCTCCATATAGAACTTAAGGATTCATCATGCAAATTCCCCATTTCGGTAGGAGAATTAGAATGGCAGCAGGGATAAACCTTTCCATTAGGCTGAATTTCCATATGAATAAAGGGTAATATGCAAAAGTGATCCTTCATTAGTCAATGGTAATACAAATCTGAATAAGAGTAAAATTAATCAATTGGTAGATAAGGGTTAAGACCCATTTAAAGCTACCCGAGATAGAGGTAGAGTCTTTTCTTATATTTAAAGAAAAATTCTCTAAGTTAAGGTTAATTATCTAAACTTTTAATACTGGACTCGATTGCTTTAATTGCCCCATCTAACCTTACTAATAGTCATATAAGACAATTTATCTTTATTTCGAAAAGTCATTCAATTTTTTTTGATTAAAACCATAGTTAGTATAAAATAAAAAAGTTTTAAACCCTAAAAATTGATTATTAAAATTACAAAACTTGGAATAGCATGGCCCTATTTAAATATAAAGAAGATCAACTTCCCATTTTAATTATCACCACATTCTTTTTCATCGACTTAATCTTTTACTTTAATATCGACAATCTTTTATACTTATCTCTTTGGTGTCTTTTGGCGATAGTAATAAAAGGCATCACAGCGGCTTGGAACCATAATCACCAGCATTGTAATACTTTCAATTATCCCCTATTCAATAGGCTTATAGAGATCGTTTTCGGCATGCATACTGGAGTGTGTGGTTACACTTGGGTTCTTCACCATAACATTGGTCATCACGCTAATTATTTAGACCAGAAAAAGGATGAGTCTCATTGGAAGAATTCTAAAGGTGAAAGAATGATAAGACTGCGTTATTCTTTTGAGATATTTATCACGAGTTACTATAGATGTTTTATTGTTGGCCTCAAACACCCTAAAATTCTTAAAAAGTTTATTGCAATGGTATCTATAACCGTAACTATAATGTTAGCGCTAACCTATTACAGGCCCATACCTGCGCTGATTATTCTTTGGATACCCGCCATATTATCCCTTCTTATAACAGCAGACTCTACTTATTGGCACCACAGTGGACTAGACACCAAGGATCCAATGTCAGCTTCAAGAAATTCACTTAGTTCAATCTGTTATAACACTTTGACAGGAAACTTCGGTTACCATACCGCCCATCACTATAAGGGAGGATTACACTGGACAAAACTACCCGCTCTCCATGAAAAGATAAAGCATAGAATACCTGCAGAGTGCTACCTACCTCCAACACCTTTTTTTTCTTCAGTAGACACTGTTATCAAAGTTTATAGATCGCTCCTTTCTCTACCAGAATTACAACTTAATCACGAAATAAAATAGAATTCCAAAAGAAAGGATTTAGCCCAAGGTGCCCCCCCTTTTGATTCATCTCGCCTATAAAAATATCCCATATAAATCATACATTTAAAGATAAAATGTCATCGTCGTTTTAAACGGCCTTTGAAACACTCTTAGATATTAACAAGGTGGCTAACGATTAGAAGTTAAGTCACGGTTTGAAAGAAAGTTTAATACTAAATTTTTAAGACTTATAACTATGGGACTAGGAAAATACCTATGAAATGTAGAACAGGAATAATACTCATATTTTCTATTTTTTTATTTGCTTGTTCAACAATTAAGGAGGCACCCTTAGAAAGCACTGATCCACAAGAAGTTTTAGAAAATATCCGAAGTATTAAAAATGAATTGATTGATTCGAATTCAGATGTCTTGGCCAAGAGCTCCTTTGATAAGGGAGATAAGGAGATGAAGACAGCAATAAAAGCCTTAAGTAAAAAACGACCAAGGCAAGAGGTCTTAGAATCATTGGCGAAGTCAAAAGCATACTTTTTGGAGGCCAAGAAAATTGCCCAAAACAGAATGATAGTACCAGAGAATATTATGAATACTAGAAATGAGGTTATAGAAGCAGGCTTAAGCAATAAGGACTTAAAAATTAAGCTATCGAAGATAGACGACTCCTTAATATATGAGTCTCATAATTTTACCAAACCTATAAAACCCGAAAAGTTGTCTTTAATTCAACAAAAATACCAACAGATTCAAATACAGTCCATTCAAGATTCTGAGCTAGGAGCTTATAAAGAGATCCTTAAAGCAGCTGAAAAAGATAATGCCAAAAACCTGGCGCCAGAAACGTTAAGGGATGCGAAGAGTAAGGTACTTTTTGCGGAAAATTTAATCGGATTAAATCCGAAAAATCCCTCCTATTTTATGGTTAGTGTGGATGAGGCCCGAGAGTCTGTACAACTACTTGATGAAGTAATGCTAAAGTTAACAAAAGAAGCAAAAGGATCGACAGAAAGCACTGCCCTAAGTTTGGTTTATCAAGAACGACAACTAGGAAAGTTATCAGATGAAGTTAACGTTCTCCAAAGTTCATTAAGTGAAACTAGCGCCGAAGTTGATGAAATGTCTGATGAGCTTGCAGATAAGGAAGGCCAGCTCGCAAATACTCAAAGTAAATTAAGGTTTCAAGAACTTATGAACGAAGTTCGTAAAAGCTTTAACGAGGAAGAAGCGAATGTTTATCAGCAAGGAGATAATCTAATAATACGCCTTAAGAAAATTGCATTTAAGTCTGGATCTGCAACTATTCCTGCTAATTCTATGTCCCTTTTATCAAAAGTAAATTCAGTCATTATCAAGCTAAAACCAGAGGAAATAGAAATTGAAGGACATACAGACTCTGCGGGACCCGAATCTATAAATATGATGCTTTCAAATAAACGTGCGGAGGCCGTGAAGAAGTACTTATCCTCTCTAAATGCTCCTTATAAAGTTGATGCTCGCGGCTATGGTGAATCAAAACCTATTGCCAATAATCAAACAAAGATCGGAAGGGCACTAAACCGAAGAGTTGATATTATCGTCAAAGCAAACCAAAAATAATAAAGAGGCCCTACAAGGCCTTTCCTCTTAAGGTAAAGCCTTGTAGGCTGCATCCTCTGCACGAATCCAATTAATCACCGCTTCTCTATACTTGGTTCTTAGTCGCTCTAATTCTCGGTCAAGCTCAACTCTCCCCTGAACTCCGGAAAGGTCATCTCTATAGTCGATAATTTTTGGTGAGGCGACTTTATTCGCAATTGTTTTATTAAGATTAACAAGAAGATTGTCATACCTTCTTCTGCCATCGTCATACCTAAAAACACTTGGAGTTGAGACATAAGCAGCATCATTACTTCCGTAATACATTGCCCTACCAGCTTCTCCTCTATCAAAAACGATCGGATCGATGTCTTCCCTAGGGTTCATGATTGTACCAGGATCAGGAATATGCGAAGGATCAATAATATCATTTTCCCCTCTCAAATCACCTAGAAATTCAAAGTGAAGAAATTCATCATAACCTCCAATTTGATTTATATCCGTTGGAATGGTCATGTAGCGAATTCCCTTAAATTTACCTAGAGTTTGGGCCTTTACACGATCAGCAGCACTTAGTGCGGAGTAGCCAGTGGAAGGAAGTGAAAAATCCGTCCTTTTATATTTTGAGAAGGGACCATTCATAAATTTAGTTTTAAGGCCCGCAGGTCCCGGATGAATGACAAATTCTTGTAGGTAGTCCTCTGAGCGATCGTGGGTATCCCAGCGCTCTAGATTTCCTCCTTCGTAAAAAAGTTCTTCCGAGAAAACAAATTTAGGATGATTGTTTGTACCATTGATCCCTCTAATAAGAGTTGATTGATAGAAGTTTTCAAAGTTAACTCTGGATATCGCTTGTTTACAAAGTATGTCGTCATTGTAATCGAAGGTCGTCATTTTAAAGAAAGGATGAGTTTCATTATGACATGTCATACATCGATAAAATTCAACGCCATTTTGAGGCCTATCCGCTCCACCAGGAAAATTATCGACAAGGTCGTCCAAAGAGTCATTTAGGATAACCCTCACATGCTTAAGAATAGGCTTTACTGTATTTTGAAAAAGTTCAAGCTCTAGACAACCTTGGGCCTCAGCAAGTTGGGGTAACTCACCACTTGGCGAGAGATTACTAACAGGCCCATCAACAATCGCAATCTCATCAAAAACAAAAGAAAATTGATTATTGGCCTTATTATCGGGATCAGGAACCAGAGTAACAAGAGGAGCATAAGTAATTACCCGATCCATGCCTAAGATATAATCAATCTGAGAATAAGTAGAGTCTGTGAATTCATGTTTTCCATTAATTTGACCTCTAATTCCTTTAACTTTTAAAAACTTATTTCTACTATTATTAAAGACAAACCTTGGCGCCTTAAAAATATAGTTCTGCCCTCCAAACTCCTCTTCTACTTCAATCTTAAAATACGCCTCTTCTCCAAGTTCCAAATCAACAAGATGGCCTAGGTCATATTTTAAAATTTTCCTCTCATAATTAGAGATATATTTTTCGTCTCTGGCCCTGATATCAGGCTGGAAATTAAGACGACCAATATCTGTCAGATTTTCGATTTTATTTAAGGCGACGAGGTCTATTTCGGCGCCAAGCTCTTTTTCGAAAACCTCAAGTATGTAAGTCCCTACATTTAAGTTAAAATAAATCCTATTATCTGGAACAGGTATAGGATCACCTAAATCGTCTAAAATAATTTCACCGTTTGGACCAAGATTACCTCGTTCACTTGATCTTCCCTCTGTTGTCCACGTCCACTCATCAAAAGAGAGGTCGTAATCACGACAACTTCCACTGACACCAGTAAGTCTTCCACCAGAGTTTTGAAATAAAGGTTGAGGTCCACCTCGAGAGTTTAGTAATCGATAATCAAAGCTAATATTGTTCATGCTCTTCTTTCTGGCACGGAACCATATATTATAGGCACCATTTTCTTTTACTTCTAATTCGTAACGAGCAAAACCAGGAGTTCTATCGGCTTCGCTTAAACCAGAAATCCCATCTCCAGAACTATCGGCTTCATTCTCGGTTTTCCAAGACCTAATCGCATCGACAAATGAATCCCTTAGAGATGAATCGTTGGAACAGTCAAAGCGAGGGTCTGGGGACGCATTATTACATCGATGAACGACTCCCTCACCACGACCTCTAAAAGAGTCCCCTGGGTCAAGAAAGTTAACCAACCGTTGCTCCTTAATAATATTCATGGCAAGAGAAGAGTTCTCTTGGCCAAATCTTGCTTGATCTCCACTTGTATGACATTCAATACAACGAGCATTCTGGATGACGGGATAAAGTGTTTGTTCAAAATTTTCAAGTTCAAGTCTTTGGTCAAGAGCGCTAGTATTACCAACAAAAACTGAACTTAAATCGAGGTTTTCACTACCCTTATTTAAATCCCATGAGAGATCGCCATTATTTCCAAGAGATGTTTCTTTAGAAAAACTTTCGTTATAGGTAAAAGCACCACTTTGACCACGATAAAAGGAATAATCCAAATCATCATTTTCCGATTTACTGTCAATAGCAACACTTACATGCATAAAAAGGTCAATTCGATGAAACCAACGCCCACTCGATAAATCGGTTGCTCTCGCCGCTATGATAGTGGTTTCATCATCACTAAGTGAAAGTTTATCGAGAGCATTATCATACGTAAGAGGAGTGATTGAACCCTTGTCTGTTAACACTTCATACACAAGATCATTATAACGCCCTGGAAAGTTAGGATCAGTAGGATCACAATTCTTATAACCACTACTTGGTCTACTAGGATTCACAAGTTGATCTTCAAAGCCTATCCACTCATCACGACAATCCAAAGCTATCGTTATAGGCTCAGTTGAGAGAAAGAATTCTAAATCAAGCTTTCTTATGCGGCTAAATTCACCAATACGTCCCTGAAGGTAAGAACGTGCTCCCTCTTTTAAAACTTTATAGAGGATATTTCTTTTAATATACTCTTCTTCATTTAACTCATTAAGAATAACCCTAGGATTTGGTTCATAGGCTCCATCGGCAAAGAGATTATAAACATCTTCAGAGTCACCATTATCTTTTATAAACTGATTTCCTCGCGCCTTAAAACTACCATTTGAGTTAAAAACCTCATCCCACTTTGCAAAATGAGGTAAGATTTCAAAACCTCCGGATGATAGAGGAATGATAGCGCCATTAACAACGGGGGCAAGAACCCCAGGCCGCTTGGTAATACGAGGAAAATTTCCATTAGCAATCACCATTCCACCAATTGATAACCCCGCACCGGAGATAAGACTTCTTGCTCTTTCAATGCGTCGATCTGGTCTAATAAGAAGCCCATCTAGCTGATATGAAAATGGCGTGTAACCGTCTTTTACAGTGCTACCTGTAATCGCTGAAATTCGAGAATCACTAGCAACGTGGGTGCTTGTTTCTCTTATCCGATAAGCGCCATTGGTGTAGTTATTTATGACGCCATAACTGGGCACACTACAGCGAGCACGCTGTACACTACCAACTCGAGCTGTGTTGGTGATCGGATTCGATATGGGGAATTCGCCTTTAATATATCCTTGTCCTAGGGCCTTGGAATCAATGAAAGTCTGATACCTTCCATTTAAAACACCTGGACTGGACTGTTCCGCTTGTAATATGAGGGTTCCGTATTCCGTTTGTGCCTTCTGTGTTTCAAAGATATCTGGAAAGCCTTTTTTAAATGTTTCGATATTGCCAAGGCCTTGATCCGTGTTATCAGAGCGTCTTGCCCATTGACGAACGGCCGCGAGCATTTCATCAGCATTATCAGCACAGTTACTCCAGCAATTATGAGACTGATCTGCTATCTTCCTGACAATTCTTGAAGACTCTGGGTCTGTAAGATCGACTTTGCCAGCACTCATAAGATTATTAAAAGCTTCAATTGGATCTGCCACTGCAAATTTTGGAGACTGACTCGAGCCATGACAGTTGACACAACTATTTTGCGTTACGAGGGGATAAACCGTGACCTTGAAAATTTCAAGGTCATTTACGCCAGTCACCCGTCCTCCTTTTTTTGGAGATTTCTTATTTTCAAAAATAAGCTCGGACCGCTCGCCCTCTCCTGACAACATAGAAGCAGGCACACATCCCCAACCCACAAAGAGAATTAGAAGCATACAAATAAATAGCGTTTTCACAAGCATGACCTCGTGAAAAATGCTCACATCACTTAGGCCACAAGAGAGCGCAAGCGAATGAGATTTTTCCAGTCAAGGGGCAGATCACCAAAACGTTCCTCAAACACTGTTCCCACTATACTAATAACTTCATCATCATCATTACTATTTACCATGGTTGCTAAGTAATTTAAGATTACCGCCTTCCACAGTTGATTTATATTATTACTCATTGAATTAGCGCCAGCATTAACACCGCCGGCCTGTTTAAAGTGTCCGACTTGTCTTTTTCTCCCACTTAGAAGAAGTGAGGAAGACTCTCCATAGTCAACACGGTTATGTCCATGCTTATAAACAATCATCAAAGTACCACTGCGTGTACCAGAGTCAGAGGTCCAATTAACCCTTCCTCTACCTCCAGTTGTGACATCAATAGCGCCACCGCTATCCCCAGTAACTCCGCCATCGGTATAGACATGCATAAATAAATTCTCAGAGCGCGAAGCTGCCAGCTTTATACACATTCCAATATAGCGTCCAAGTTCATAGTCTTTAGCATTTCCGGAAGCAGCAGTACCATTATGATAATCATAACCACCGAGCGTAATATTACCGACACCGGCCACTTTTTTGAGAACCAAGTTTGCAATCACGGCCACTTCCTCTTCCTTTCTGCCTATTGAATAGGAACCATCTCCCTGTATATCTCCAAAGATTGGATTTAATGTATTAATGTCACTATTTTTCATAGGGTTTAACTCTACTGGAGAATATTTATCAAATATTCCAAGTGTTCCCCCGAGCGTTGTCTCAACTTTTTGTTTGGCCTTAATTTCATTTTGAAGTGAGGCCACTTCTCTAAAACGAGAATTACCTACTTTACGAACTTTATCCATGAAGGCCTTTAGCCTTTGAACTCCTAAAGCTGGATCACTTGCATCGAGATAATTTTCCCCCATCATGCTATCGCCAATACTAATAAGTCCCTCACCATCTTTAAAGCTTCTCAGTGTACTAGGACGATAGAGAAGATTGATTTCATTTTGAGGTGCAGTCGAGCGCGCGCCTGTGGCCGTATTTTGAGTTCCAAGAATTTGTACAAGATCACCCTGAGCTCCAGCTTTTCGCGCCATATGGGAAGTATTGATAGGATTTGCATTAGAATCATCAGCACTAATGGCACAAATAAAAACCCCATCAATAGAACCTCTTAAATCAGCATCCCCTGGCATTTGTGGAATAAGAACAGAATTTAATCCTAATAATAGGCCCGATGTTGAGTGAAACTTAAGGCCATAACTACTATTGATCATTCCTGACACACTCGGATGCATTGAAGGAGGAAGCCCCATTCTAATATAATCACTCATACTTTGAACTGAACCAAAGTCAACTTGGTCTTCCCCTGCACCGAAGCCCACCATGACATTCCCACCGGGAAGGTTCATACCACCAGCCGCTTCAAAACACATATAGGGAACTGAGGTGCACATCTTTGGGTGAGCGCACTCTTGGGCCATGACTTCATTAGGAGATAGATTCATAATGCTATCAAGGTTTGGCCCGAGAGCAAAAGTCGCCATACCAACAAGACCTGAGGCAAGGAAGTCTCGTCTAGAGCGAGGTTTGGGGTGATCATTGTAGAGAAAAATCTCTTTACCTTTATCTTTATTTTTTAGATTTTTATTTTTATCACTCATTATAAACCTCGCTTTAAATTAAAGTAACAAAAGAAGAAGAGAGAGTGAGAGAGCAGGCCATCTTACTCAGTCTCCTCATTAGTGTGGCGTTACCAACACCGTTACTATTCACAAGAGGCCCAACCTGATCAAGGTCCTCATTATCGAGAATTGAAATCATTTCTCCTCGCAGAACATCATATTTTGCGGGCTCATCTTCAGGCACTTCATCTAAAAAGTGGGTAATCATAGCGTCTGCCATCGATACACTTGATAGCCTTTCATAATCAATATTTGAAAACGTCGCATCGTTATCAATAAATAACTCACAATAGGTGAAAGCGAGTCTTGTAATAGAAATTTGATGAAAAGGAGTAAATCCGCCAAGATCATTACTAGAAGGCAATTGGTTTAGTATTTGCCCCATAACATCTTGAACATTGTCATGGGAGCGACTAACCCCCGTTAGTTTTGAGAAACTCATATTTATTTGATTAAAATTTTTAATGTGAGCTCCACTAATACTATTTTGTTCACTTACAGCTTCAGTTCTCTTCCCTTCTTGTCTACGAGGGATTGGGTTTCCAAACTCGTCTACATCTATAGAGATAGACTCCTCTTTAAATTTGTCCGCCTGTTCAACACAAGAAGTTAGGTGAAGACCCGCAAAGAGAGGAATATACATACATAACTTTAGAATTTTTTTAAGAATATTCATAGAAACCACCCCTACTCGTCCATGCAATCGAGTGCTGTCTTAATAAAAAGACGTTTCATATTAAAATTTGTATTTTTAAAATAATCAGCATTTACTTTAATAAGTCGATCATCATTACCTTCAGGATTGCGAAAACAGACCTTTTTAAAGACTTGTTCACTCATGCATTGAGGAAAGGCGTCACTTGTTGCAAATAATTTGCCTAAGCTTTTGGCCCCATACCCGTCCCTAGGATAACCCCAACCAAGACTAGCATTTTGTCCCTGATCCCAAAGATTAAGCCAAGAATTATCACTGGTCACATGACCATCAGGAAAAATTACATTATGATTCATCTTAGTTACGACAATGCCGGGTTCATAGGTTACTCCCCCATTCCAATCGTAATAAGAGAAAGCTCCAGCGAGTGCATCCATCCCAGCATGGCACCCAACACATCGATTCTTATAGATTGAGGAATTTCCACCAGGTGATCGGTCTACATCACGCCGATTTCTAAAGTCAGGAATTGTAGTATCATTGAGCTCTTCCATATCTTTACAAAAGAAATACTTCATAGAAAAGGCCAAGGCCGCTCGATTAGTTCCT
>JAFMBV010000006.1 GCA_017858255.1 Bacteriovoracaceae bacterium | reverse complement strand
AAGCTGCAAAAAAAGTAGCCAAGAAGGCGACTAAGAAAGCTGCAAAAAAAGTAGCTAAGAAGAAGGTCGCTAAAAAGGCCACAAAGAAAGTTACAACCAAGCCTGCAGCCAAAAAAGTAGCGAATAAAAAGCCTACCAAAGCAGAAGTTGAAGAGAAGAAAAGACTGGCGAGAGAAGAGGCCATCAGATTATATAAAGAAAGAAACAAACCGGTTATTGATGAAACCCTTTTAAAAGAGGAAGAGGAAGAAGAGGTTGAAGAACCAGAACTTGTAGCCGTTGAGTCTGAAGGACCAGAGCAGGCCATGGGTCTTAACCCGGCCGGCGAGGGAACAGATCGAGTAAAATCAGATCCTCCAACAACACCTAAATTAAGTGAAGAAGTTGATCCTGAAGAAGAAGACACTCAAGCAGGAGAATACAGTTTTGGCTGGGGATATAATGATGCCTTTGATAAGCCAGATGAAGAAGAAGAGCCTGAAATTCTAGATGAAGATGAGCTATACGCCAGAGGCCTAGACAAAGACAAGGCCAAAGACAAAAAGATCTAGGAACTAACCTTAAAATTTGCTATGTACTACTAAGGGTCCCATTTGGGTCCCTTTTTTATATAAGGTACAATATGTTTTCACCAAAACTAGAGCTATTTAAATTCGATGCCTGCCCATTTTGCGTATTTGTTATGGATAAAATAGATGATCTAAACATATTGGTTGAGATGAAAGACATACAGAGAGACTCTGAGAGCTACAAACGCCTAGTTAGTGATACCGGCAAAAGGACCGTTCCTTGCCTTTATATCGACAATAAACCCATGTTTGAGTCCTCTGACATCGTAGCGTGGCTTATTGAAAATAGTGACAAACTTGAGAAAAACTCCTAGTTTAGAATTCAAATCTCTTTAAAAGGAATTCTCTTGGAAGTTCGTGACCCAGTCCATGGCTCTATCCATATTTTAGCAGAAGAAGCCCCAATAATCAGGGCACCTTTCTTCCAAAGACTTCGCAATATTAAACAGCTTGGATTCTCTGAATACGTTTTTCCAGGAGCTACTCATACTCGTTTTCTTCACTCTATCGGGGTAATGAATGTCGGCGAAAGAGCTTTTGAAAAACTCTTTCGAAACACTAGGCAAAGTAGCGAGCTCACCCGCCTAAAAGAAACATTTAAAATGGCATGCCTTCTTCACGACATTGGCCATGCCCCTCTTTCTCATACAACTGAGATCGTTATGCCCTCTTTATCGGAATTAAAAATCCCACAAGAGTTCTTAACCGATGCTGATAAAAACTCAAAGAGAAGAGCAACTCACGAAGATTATACAATTAAATCAATTGCAGACAGTTCATTCTCTGAGAGTTTCAAACCCATGGAAGAAACCTACGGAGTAAGGCGAAAGTATATAGCTGATCTGATCCGTGGAAAGACGAATGACCCCGCTTACTTTACGTTAAATGGAATCAATTATTTTCCACTACTCCATCAACTTGTTTCAAGTGAACTAGATTGTGACAGAATGGATTACCTTCTAAGAGATAGCTATTTCTGTGGAGTTAGTTATGGAGGATATGATCTTGACTGGCTTCTCGATAATCTCGAAGTTTGTCTCGAAGACAATCAAGCATTTCTAGGCATTACTGAAAGAGCTGTTGTCACTTTTGATGATTTTCTATTAAGTCGTTACCATATGTTTGTCATGGTTTACTTTCATTATCGTGCAGTTTGCTTGGAGCAACTGCTCTACAAATACTTCGAAACAAGTCCCAATGAATATACGATTCCTGCAGATATTGAAAAATATATTGAGCATGATGACCACTTCCTTATGAAAATTATGAGAAGATCAAAAAATCGTTATGCCAATGAAATAGTAAGAAATGAAATCCCCGCCAAGATCTATGAATCATTTAACGAGGTTCAAAAATCAAAAATGGAAGATATTCAAAGCTTTCTTCAGGCAGAAGGCGTGGAGATAATTCGCTGCTCTTCTAGGGGTCGTTTATCTAAGTATTATGAAGAAGATGATAATAGTAACCCCTTCACAATGAGGGTTGTTAGAAAGTTTTTTGGAACAGATAAAATCGAAACCTTTGGAATTGACCAAGCAACAGAGCTTTTCCAAAAATTTTCAAAAAGCCATGAAATTAATAGACTTCACTGTTATACCGAAACAATGAGTCCTAAGCAGTTGGTTGAGCTGGCAAAACTAACTCGCCAATAGTCGACTAAAAAAGTCGGGGAAAGTTTTCTTTTCTTCATCTTTTGCAAGAGGTCGTAGATAATAGAATCCTATGAATAAGATTTCCTTATATACTCTCCTGCTTCTTCTCTTTTTGGGCCTATCCAAATCTTTTTCTCCGTCTGCCCAAAAGACAACATTTGTACAAAATGAACAAGTCTTCCCTGGTCTTTTCTCAGGGGCACCACTGTCCTTAGTCTTAGTTGATGCCTTCGAGGCCGGCTTCTTTATCAAGACCTATTATTTGAAATTTAAAATTGTTCATGGATTTAAGCAGCCAGAATTTCTTGTCGTTAGAACCAACAATAAATTTTTTAAAAAGAATCAAAATAATATTGGGATGAGTTTGTTCAGGCGTTATGAGAGAAACAATACAGAGTCGACGACTCCCCTTCCTCCAGGAAGTATATATGTAGGTGATCCAGCCTTTGGAGGTTGGAAATACCATAACTCAGGTGAAAGAAAGTGGCATTTCCACAGAGTTTATCGTCACTTTGCGGTACAATTTTTCTGGGATAAATATAGACCCAATTATGAGTTTTATGAAAAAGTTAAAATACATATGAAAAACGACACGCCTTTTTATGGACTTAACGGTGAATTTGGAACAAAAGGTTCCATTACAGGCCGTCTCTATGAGACAAGTCCTTATAGAACAAAAGAGTCAAAGATCAATTTCTTAGATCATCTTAAAGAATATATATCTATACCTTCATGGAAGAACAAAATGGTTGAGGTTAAAGGATGAATGAATTATTTGATAAACTCATCCTCAGGATAGTCTTTGCTATTTTTATTTGCTTAACACTTGTCATCTATCGCTTTGCTCATAATGTTCTTTATCCTTCAAATAAAGGAAACCTTCTTCAGAAGTTTTATCCTTCAAAAAATAGTGCTGAGTCACTGCATTTCTTTGCTCGTTTACTTGGAATCGGTATTGTCTTTTCCGAGTTTAACTTTAACCTTGATCAAGGCTTTCTTTTTGCCGTCATGGACTTTTTCATAAGGGCATTTTCAGGATTTATCGTCTATCTAGTCAGCCTTTACACTATTGAAAGTATCGTCCTTTATAACTTTGATTATCATGATGAAGTCGTCAAAAGAAAAAGTCTTCCTTTCGCACTCATCGGTTTTGTTCATGCCATTGGCATCTCATTTATTCTGAAGATTATCTTAAAAACATCTGGCTCTTCACTCGTCATACTCTTGTTTCTATGGCTTTTCGCTTTGGTTCTAGTAGGGTTTGCAACAAAGACATTCCCCCTAATGAGTCGTCTTTCTTTTAATAGGCTTCTTATTCAAAAGAATTCAGCGGTTGCCGTTTCCTATTTTGGTTTCTTTATTGGCTGGAGTTTTATTATTGCCTCTGCCCTCAATACTCCCCTCACTCAAATTAAATGGTATGCCATTCAAGTTGTCCTAAAAATACTACTCTCTCTTATTATTCTTCCAATCTTCATTAAAGGTCTAAAATTAATCTTTAATCTAACAGATGATCTTAATACCTTGGTTAAGAGCGAAGGCCAACAAGACAATACAAATGTCGAGCTTGGTTATGGAGTATACGAAGGGGCCACCTTTTTTACGGCCTGTTTCTTAACCATTGTCATAACCGGTGAAGTAAACTTTAGTAACTTTTATCCAACATTTTAGAGGCTACCCATGGACCTTAAAATTTTTCAATTATTAGAATCAATAAATGGTCGCTTAAGTCATATTGAAAAAAATATTGCTCGTATGGACGAGAAGCTTGATTACTCCATCACCCTCCAAAGAAGCCATCTTATCCGTATTAAGAATGGTCATGAAATTGATGACTCCATGATTTTGATGGGAAAACCTTATAATGACCTTCCTCCTCAAAGAGCGTTTCAAATCTTTAATGACAACGACATGGACTTCCTACTTCTCGATGTTACAAGTGAGCACTTTGCACCAAGTGATAGATTGAAGAACTCCATTAAAATACCTTTAGAAGAACTCCAACAAAGAGTCTCAGAGATCATTAGTAAAACAATACCAATCCTTGTCATTAGTGAAAGAGGTATCCGCTCGATTCAAGCATGTGAAATGCTTGTTAAGCATGGTTACTTTAATCTTAATAACATTAGTGGTGGATATGAGTTTTGGCCTGGAAAACGTGGCAGCCGCCATGTCTCTTCTTTAGACTAAATTTTTAACTAATTTAATTTTTAGAGAGGGAGTTCATTATTTCTAGATGAGTTTATTTTGATATGAAAGTTTTTTAAGAGGTGCTGAACACGATCGAGCTCAACTTCTCCCAAAACATCCGTATAATTCTTTTCAATACTATCGATACATTCAAAAAGGTTTAATTTAAATTTCTCACCATACTCAGTAAGAAAAATATTTTGCTCTCGCTTATCTCGCTGATTTGAACGTCTCTCAACGTAACCACGCTTTTCTAATTCGTTAAGGTGCGAAGTCATTGTTTGTTTTTTAAGGCCACAAGCATGACCAACTTCCTTTATTGATGGTCCTTCATTTTCACAAACGTAAAGAAGTACCTCTAGGAAACTTGGGCGTAAGTCGGTAAAACCCCTCTGTTGAAGAGAGTCTAAAAGCTCGGAGCTGTAATTGCGGTAGATTCTCTTGAGAAGGCTGCCGATTAGTGAGATTTTATTCATAACCTGTGGTCTTGAAACATACTGACATTAGTATGTAATTAAGACTATGTACTAAGTTATCTTGCATCACGCAAATATACAAGCAGACATTGGCCTATTTAAGAGTGTCAAAGGCCGTAGATTTTCTCTCTCTCTCATGACGCATAATGGCCATTTGAAGCTCTTCAGTGGAGTTTAAATCAGAGTTTTGTGAATTATCCACGGTATGTCCGGAGTTAATTCCCTGATACCAAAGACTAAGACGTACTGTTTGAAGAACCATTTTTTCATTTTCGCTCTTATCCGCGGCCCTTGCTGACGATAGAGCAAAGGAGGCTACTATAAATGAAAATAGTAATAATTTGGTCACAAATGTTGAAAATTTAAACACTTTTGTCATTCTTAACCCCTTAATATTTGGTACTTAACAGTCTTCCTACTTCTTAATATTGCAAAGGAGGGGCCATAGATCTGTCTTTTTAAAAAAGGTTTCTGGCATTGGAAAGAGAAGTCGCAATACCTGTACAAATCCCGAAGGTCACAAGACTGGATCCCCCGTAGGACATTAAAGGCAGAGGAAGACCAACAATTGGCATTATTCCCATGACCATGCCCATATTGATAAAGGTATGCCAGAAGAACAGCGACATAATTCCCACGGCCACAATAGAGTCAAACATCCTTGGAACAGATTGCGCCAGCCAGATAAAGCGAAAAAACAAAATTAAATAGAGAGAAATCAAAATTAGCGAGCCGATAAAGCCATGCTCTTCATTAAAAATAGAGAAAACAAAGTCCGTATGGTTTTCTGGCAGATAATTCAAAGAAGCCTGGGAAGACTTTAAAAATCCCTTACCAAGAAACTTTCCTGAACCTATTGCGATTTTTGATTGAATAGCGTTATAACCGGAGCCTCTTGCATCAGAGCCGGGGTTTAGAAAGGTAACGATTCTTTTCCGCTGGTACTCTTTCAGACCAAATTTATACATTACCCCACCACTCACCAACGCCAAGACAGCAAGTATCCCAATCGTTTTCCATTTGAGCCGTCGATAAAAACTTATCACGAGAAATATAAGTAGAACCAAAAGCCCTGTTCCCAAGTCTGGTTCAGCAACAATCAAGACTGTTGGAACCATTGTGAGAATCGCGGGTATGATAAGTTCTTTAAAGCCTAACTCTTTTTCTGGACTCGTTCGTGCGTACCAACGGGCCAGCACGAGGATAACGGCTATCTTTGTAATTTCAGAGGGCTGAAGTCTCACCGGACCCAAAAGAATCCAGCGCTGTGCTCCCATGCCCTTGTGCCCTAAGACTAAAACAAGAACGAGTAAGGCAACGGCTACAGTATAGAAAAAGTAGGAGTAACGAAAATAACTTTTGGGATTGATAAAACTAACAGCAACACCAACAAAGAGAGACAGAAAGAACCAACCAGCCTGAACTTTAAAAAGCCCGGCCATTATATCTGAGTTTGAAGCATGGGTAGCAGAGTATAAGTTAAATACACCCATGATAAAAATCGCTAAGGAGATCCCAAAGAAAGTGAAATCGTATCTTTTTAGGAAATCAACAATTGCACTACGGTTCATCAATCACTTCCTTCTCCGGTGTTGCGGCCTCTTCAAGAAGTTTTTTCTGCTCTTCCTTCTCTTTCTTTTCTTGAAGCTGACGACGATAGACACGTCTCTGTCTTTCTGAATTTTTCTTATGAACATCGGGCATATATTTTTTCATATATGTGGTTATAACGTCCCTAACAACTGGAGCCGCTGCACTTGAGCCATGACAACCGTGTTCAACAACGACGGCAACGGCAACTTTTGGATTATCAAAAGGCGCATAACCTACAAATATTCCATGGTGTCGATCTTTATAGGGCATGTCTTCACAACGTGCAAAAAGCTCTTTACTAGACATTGATCTCACTTGAGCTGTTCCTGTCTTACCGGCCATCTCAAGTCCAATGCCTCTATACCAATAAGCAGTCCCTCGACGATTGTTAGCGACTTGGTAGAGACCTTTTTGAACAGCTTTAAGAGTTTTCTTACTAACATCGACAACGCCGACAACTTCTGGACTGTATTTTTCTATAATTTCTCCGCTATTAGAGAAGATTTCTTTTATTAAGTAAGGTTTATAAAGAGTTCCGTTATTCGCAATAGTGGCATAGGACATGGCCAACTGTAATGGTGTTGATAAAACGAATGACTGACCAATAACGCAAGAAAGAGTTTCACCCAACTGCCAATCTTCACCACTTCGCTTCTTCTTCCACTCTCTTGTTGGGATAAGACCAGAGGTTTCCCGGCTCAAAGAAATTCCCGTCTTTTCACCAAAACCAAACATCTTGGCGTACTTGGCCAGAATATCAATATCTAGTTGAGTGGCAATTTGATAAAAATAAACATCCACAGATCTTCTGATGGCCTTATAAACATTCGTTAGGCCGTGACCACCACGTTTCCAGTCATGATAGATTCGACGGCCTAGGCGATAAGTGCCACCACACTTTAATTCCTGTTCTGCTGTCACAATTTTTTCTTCTAAGGCAGCTATCGCTGTAAATGTTTTGAATGTTGAGCCAGGTGCATAGTGCTCCTGTATTGTGCGATCGCGTAGTGGGTTGCGATCATCTTCAGTAAGTGAGGCCCAATACTCTGTTGTTAAACCTTTACTAAAGTTGGTGGGGTTAAAGGAAGGTCTTGAGACCATGGCCAAAATTTCGCCGGTGTTCACATCTACAGCGACGGCGGAGCCAACCTTTTCCCCAAGGGCGTTAAAGGCGGCCATCTGCATATCTCTATCTACAGTTAGGCGAATATTATGTCCCGGCCGGGCCTGCTTATTTTCAATACCAGTAAAGAGAACATTAGAGCGGATGTTTCTTCTCATCCTCCCGTTGGCATCAACTTCAACAAACTCATACCCATCTTCACCACGAAGTTGTAAATCAAATTTCTCTTCAATACCCGCTTGGCCAATAAAATCACCAAGTTTATAATCATAGGCATCACGACTTCGATAACGAGGAAGTTGGCGTTGATTAATTTCAGAAATGTAACCTAAGAGATGGGCTCCAGCATTTGCATCACGATACTCTCTTGAAATAAAGGTCTGAACCCTTACCCCCGGCATCTTAGAATTCTCCGTTTCAATAATCGAAACTTCTTTAAGAGATATATTCTTTTTAATCGTCACCGGACGGTAACGTGCCTGACTACGGTTTTTCTTCAAAACTCCCGTAATATCGGCGAAGGACATCCCCAAAACACTTGAAAGCTTCGTTAATGTGACTTTCTTATTCTTTAAGTATTGAGGAATAATAATGGCATCAAATCTTGGAATATTATGAATTAAAAGTTCACTATTTCGGCTAAAGATCATGCCACGAGGGGCCTTAATAACTTCTTTTCTTAGACGGTTCTCAAGAGAGAATTTATGAAAGAGGTCGCCTTGGTATATCTGTAAATACCATAACCTCGCAAGGATAAGGAGGAAGCATAAAATAATAATGTTACCGATGGTATCGGCCCGACTTTTATGTTGTCGGACCAGATCATCTTCACCAAACATATCTTGTCCTTAAACGCTTTCTCCGAGAGATCGGTCTGTTTCAGTACGCCAAATAACGTCTAAAATTCCAAAGAAGAAAGGAGCTAATAAACTAATAGCAATACTCTCCGGTAAAAAGCGCCAAAACTTTTCAACAATATAAGAGAAATTGTCCTCTTTTAGATAAAGAAGAACTGAAACTATGACAAACCATAAAAATTGGAAAACCTGAGTAATGAAAATCGTAATGATACTTGAAGATAAATGTAACAGATCTTTTAAATAACTAATGACGATGCAAATAATGACTCCTGCAATCGTACCCATCTCCCAGCCTTCAATAGAGAAGAAGGAATGGGTATATTGAAGGACAAAGATTAAAAGCGAAGTATAAGGAGTCTCCAACTTAAAACCTAAGTAGAGAATAATAAGGATATTAAAAGGTATACGATACTTTGTTAGACCAAGCATCGGCACCAAGGCCGTAGAAAAGATCTCTAAGACAATCAAAATAAGAAGAGTAATACCGAGAGGTCTTATAAGTTTTAACCAATCACCTTTCATCGACCTCTCCCTGAATTACTACGAGATTGATTTTCTTGGGCCTCATCCATTTGGTCCAAAGCTTCCCACTCACGCTTTTTCTGCTCATCGCCTTCAGCAGACAAAATAACAACCTCTTCTAGACGACCAAAATCAACCGCTGGAGTTATCTCAACATTTTGAGTTATCCCATAGCTCTCTCTTTCAATTCTGGAGACAGTGCCCACGTGTATGCCTTTGGGATAAATATTTCCAAGACCAGAGGTAATAACAACATCACCTAAAATAATTGGCTCGGCCCTTGAGACGTACTTCATGATACTTTTCTCATTATTGAAGCCTTCAACAATACCGTGTGCGCGCACCCTTTGAATAAGGCCATCAACCCTATTGTTGTTATCGAGAACTGTGAGGATGTCGGCAAAATGATCGGTCAGTCTATAGATGTAACCAACTAGGCCTTGAGAAGTTACGACAGGAGACTGTAGCCGCACCCCGTTAGAGAGACCTTTATTAATTCTAATTACTCGAAAGTCACTTGACGCATCCCACGCAACAACCTGCGCCAATATTTTTTTATAACCAATGCCTTGCCCAAATTGTAGTAAATCCTTAAGGCGCTTATTTTCTTTTTCGAGTTCTTCAAAACCATTGATGCTATTTTCTAGGTCGCCAACTCTTTTGCGCAGGTCAACATTCTTCCGTGATGCCGAAATATTCGCCAAATAATGGTCAAAGAAGCTCGATACTTGGGTTCGTACGCTAGTCACAGACGTCTGAATGGGCGAAAAGCTATCTATAAGGATATTTTCGAAGGTAGATGTCTCTTCGAGTGTCTGACTACGCTTAGCGACACCAACAAATGCAACAAGCAAAACGATGATATTTAAAATTGCCCGCTGACGGCGGTCTTTGTCTTCGATTAGACGCACAATGAGAACCTTTCTTCCTTAAAATAAGTTCTTTATAAACCAGGCAGTCAACCAAAAGCACAACTTGTCGAAAAGGCGACCCTGTTTCATAATGATGATTCGATTTTAAGCCATTTAAGGCAGCTTTGTGAAATAAAAGGGTAATTTAAAATGAGCAGTACTTTTCAGAAAACAACTTCCAACTTTTTCGTCACTTTTCTTATCGGCCTAATTGTCGTGTCCTTTATGTTCACAGGATACGAATCCATGAAAGGCTCTCCTAATGCTGTCGCAAAGGTAGGGAGCTTCCCTATTACAGCGCGGGAATATCAAATGGAGTACAACCGCCAAATAAACTTCTTTAAGAATGCTATTTTTGGTGGAAAAGATCTCACCAGCCAAGATATAGAAAAGTTCGGTATTAAAGATACTGCACTCAGAAATTTAGTCCAATCTAAACTTCAACTTGAGTTCAGCAATAGAGCAGGCATTACTGCAGCCCCGACGCAAATAAAAGAAACCATTAAGAGATTTGATTTCTTTCAAACAAACGGACAATTCGACATTAATAAATACAAGAGTCTTCTTGCGGCGAATGGCTTAAGCCCTCAAGACTTTGAGAAAGATATTACGAATCAAGTTTACACCGACAACGCTCAAACGCTTTTCAGTAAATACCCAGTAAGTGATCGTTACATTGATGAGATCGGTAGATTCAAGGCCATGCGCTACAACGCTAATGTTGCCGAGGTTAATGAAGAAGGCCTGAGAAAGTTTATTACCGTTTCTCAGAGTGAAATAAATGAATACCTTAAAAATGAAGCAAACAACGCCAGAACTGAGAACTTATTCAAAGAAAGAAAGTCTGCCCTCGATGTACCAGAGAAAGTGAAGGCATCACATATTCTGATCAGAACACCAGGTGGTGAAACTGAAAAAGCAGAGCAAAAAATCAAGGAAATTGCTAAGAAAGTTAATTCAAGCAATTTTAAGAAAATGGCCAACAAATATACTGAGGACCCTACCGGAAAAGGAAAGGGCGGTTCTTTAGGTATTTTCGGACGTGGAAAAATGGTACCTGAGTTTGAAAGAGTAGCTTTTAAGTTACGTCCAGGATCAGTCTCAGCACCAGTAAAAACTAATTTCGGTTACCACCTAATTTATGTAGAAAAAAGAGTAGAAGGAAAGGAAGCTAAATACAGTGACTTTAAAAAGGAGATCGCTACAGAGCTCATCCGCCAAACAAAAGAAGATGAGCTAAAAGCTTTAATGAAAGAGGTTTCTGAAAAAGTTGCTTCTGCTCTTAAAAGTAGAAATATGAAAGAGGTCACAAAGCTTAAGAAGAAATATGGTTTTGCTTTAGATGAGAATGTGCAGTTTAACCGCTTTGAAGGTTCTCTTGGTCAAATCAATATTGGAGCAGAACAAAACAAAGATATTTTCAACGGTCTTAAAGATAAAGAAGCTAATTTTTATAATTTCGACATAACGGGAAAAAATCTTATTGTGGCCATTGAGAAATCTTATAACAAAGATCTTCCTCCTTTTGATCGCGAGAAAGAAAAGAATGGGCTACAAATGGTTTTATCAAACAAAATCAAGCAGGCCGTCCTAAAAGAAATTGGGGACGAAGTTGCTGTAAAACAATACGTTAAACTTTAACAATCGATTAAGTCCTCATGGCAGATAAAACAGCAAAGTGGGAGCAAAATGTACGGGGTCAATTCTATGTTGATGACCAGTGCATTGCTTGTGATGCTTGTGTTTGTGAGGCACCTCGCTTCTTTGAAATGAACGATGATGATGGCCACGCTTTTGTTAAGGCCCAGCCCCAAACTGAACAGGACCTAAAAGAGTGCCTTGAGGCATTGGCAGCATGTCCTGTTGAGGCCATAGGCTCTAATGGGGCAGACGATTAATCATTTATCTTGAACGGAAATCCCAAGAATTTTTGCCAATTCTTCAGACCAACACATCAACTTTAGGCCCTTAAAAACTTAAGACAAATTTTTGATTACTTTTAAAAGCTGACAGTTAGGTCCGGCAGAGGGCGATGAGGGATATAAATCAAATCCTCAAGCTTTGTCTCACAAGTTCTCTTATTGATGGTCTCGCTGCCGCGCTCACCAGGCTTATTGACTCTCTCGTTCTTACAAACTTTGTAGGGCCTCTTATAGACTCCATCTTTTTCAACAAAACCAATGTCACTCGCAAGATCATCATTGTCTTTATAAACGATTTGACCTGATTTTGTTCCCTTTGCAAAATAAATCAAATCGATGGGAGGGTTCTCAAAAAGAGCAAGGGAGACCACATTGTCAGGAGAAATAGTTGTACGGCCAACATAAGGCTCTGTTGGCCAATTTACGGAACCAAATGATTGATAGAGGAGTTCAGAGCATACCAGCTTATCAGTTGTCTCAACGTCAAAGTTAAAGTCATATTTCTTTCCAAGTTGAGCCAAGGCCACTTCATAAATTTTTAAAACCTTCTCTCTTTCGCTTTGGACATCAAGTGTATCTTTACGAAATCTTAAAAGACCAAACTCATCTACATTCATAAAATCTTCAAGAGACTTAAGATGAGTGCCAGAACGGTCAGTCTCAATAATTGATCGACCGGCCAAGATATCTTTTTGATAGGGTTTAATAGTAGGGCCATTCCATAAGTTTAAGGCCTCAAGCTGTTCTTTCGTCCCCAGCCAGATGGCATTATGACCAAAATGACCTGGGATAAAAAAGTCTGTCGGTGTGTAGCTAACTTTTTCAGTGATGATATCAAGAGGTTTTAGCTGCCCATGGATTTCTTTTCGAATTTTTTCATTCTTCCATAACCAACCCTTACGCCAACGAATTGATCCAGCACTATTTCCAAAGGCCCCACTTAGGTGGTGAACAATATTAGAACCAACCCTTGATCCAAAGTCGGCAAGAGTTTGGCCCACTAACCTACGACGCCACTTACTCCAAAACTTCTTTTGATTGATAAGCTTCCCAGAGGAATGATTAAGAGTGACAGAGACAAGTGGATCAGATCTTCTAATATCGCCTCTTCTAACTTTTTCCTTAAATTTATGAAAGAGGCCCTTTGTTGCTTCTATTTCTTTTTTATTAATCAAAAGTCTAAGTTGGCGTTTTAATTCCTTTCTTTCAACTTCATAAGAGCTATCTTCAGCATTTACTAACCTTCGAAACTTTTTTTCTTTGTAGAAAGGAAGATAAATTATATTGAAATTCTCATAACGATCAAAAAGAGAAAGTACCCTTAGTGTTTGATTAATAGAGGCCTCTGATATTTTAATCAACTTATAATCGAGTTCTACAAATACACCTACAATTTTATGAAGTAGAGTTAACTGAGCACCATGGAGGGGCTTTTCGACCTCAAGATCACGAAGAACTTCTTTATGAAAATCAGGTGCTATCTTTTTTAACTCTTCGCCAATATTTTTTAGATTTGTATAATATGCGATAGGCCCGGCACTTTTTTGAAAGCTCAACTCATTAATCTGGGTCTTTAAATTATCTAGGCTCTCAATACTCTTATCTAGAGCATGGACGTCCGCCCAAGCACTGCTCATTGAAGATATTATTATAAAGATAAGAATAAGATTATTTCTCATAGTTGCCTCAAGCCTCTGCTAACATTTACTTAAATGATGCTATGGAGCTGTTCTATCTGGCCAACCTTCGCACAGCATCATATAGATTCCTAGCCTTCGGATAATCATTACAACAACTGACAAGTGTATTTTCAATGACTTAGAGAAAAACACTCAATAAGAAAAATCTAGTAAAATAAAAAAAGCCCTCCTTAATAGAGGGCCATTTATTAGAGCGCTTTAAGAGTTAAATTAAACTGACCATACGGTGATCCACGCCTATCACTAAAGTCTACTTCTACGAGTTCCCTCTCCCTCATGCTCATAGACTGGAGGATTCGATCGTTCTTATTCAATGGATTCCCTTTCCAATACATCTGAGTTGTTAATTCCTCGTAACCACGTAAATGTACTTTAAAATGAATGTGAGGTGGTCTTACCCAAGTCGAAGTAGCTGGATATGCACCAGGAACGATTGTTTTAAAAAGGTACTCACCGTTCTTGTCTGTAACTGTTCGTCCCCAATACTGAAAGTTTGGATCAATTTTAGCGGGGTTAGGGTCTGCAGGATGATTGTATTTACCTGTTACACAGGCCTGCCATATTTCGACAAGTGCCCCAGGAATTGGTTGGCAAAACTCATCTTGAACGACACCAGCAATAAAACAGACTTCCCCTAGTGCTTGTGCCGAACGGCCAGTGACCTTCGTTAAATCAGTATTCTTATCTAACTGATCGGCAATGGGATAAAAAGGCCCTTCCGTTTGCTCTGGCGTTATGCCACATGTTTTAGCAAGCGCTGACTTTCCCACAATTCCCACTGGAATAGCGACCGCGAGTTTTTTTAATAAATTTCTTCGACTCAAATCTTTAGACATATGTCCTCCCTATTTAACTTAGGGATAAATTAGCTAAAGATGTTCAATAAATAAAATAAGATACAAAGCAAGTTGTCATAAGCAAAACTAATCAGTGCTAGTGGCCACGACAGTTATTGTATCTTCATATTCCCCGGCCATTTTTCCGGCAGGGCTGCCGATAATAAAGCTTAAACCAAACTTAACTCCATCAAGCGGTGTAACTCCAGAAGAACTGCCAAGAGTAATGGGAATATTTGCCCCGCCAAAAGAGCGCGCGGCCCCGTTTTCAACAGTAAACTGATAAGGAATGGTAAAGTTTCCATCATTCTTATGTTTGAGATATCCACCATTAAACGACTCTATAGATACTGTGTAACCAGCATTGGATCTAACTTTAAGATCAACTTGACGAGAATCCCCTTCAACAATAGGAACGAACTCAAGCGTATAAGAAGTAGAAGTCGGATCAAAAGGAGTAGAGGGACTTGCTAAGGAAATATTAATCTCTGGTTGAATGTTAAGCGCAACTTGAAAGTTTTTAGCAACACTTTGTGCCTGACCATTCTTAGATTCTACAGTGGCTTGAATTGTATCAATATAGTTACCCTTTGCTAATATAGAGCGTCCATCATTTGGTACCGGCAACCTAGCTTCGAAGGTGACGCTCTTAGAAATGTCTGACTTTTTTTTGAAGTTAATTTTAATCAATTCATTTTTATTTGAGTTATCTGCCAATGACTTTAATGAGACATTCGTTATATTATCTTTATAAAGGTTATAAGAAATATATTTACTGCCACTATAGGCCCGTCGCATGTAATTACCCGAAGTACCTGTTGAGAAACCAATATTAAATTTTTTGCATTGTCCGGTAGTGTTTGTTCTCGTCAAGGTTACATTGGCAGTAAAGGTTTGAGAGGTTCCCGCAGAAGGAAAGGAAATATTATTAATATCAAGACTAAGACCACAGTCAGTAAGGGCCCACGAATTGAATCCAAAAAACATTAAAACAATGGGGAAAGAAAAAAGTTTATTCATAATTATGCTCCCATCTAGTAACTGAATCGCCCTCTTTAGGAATATTCAGCTCTCCCAGAAATCGTCCTTCAATAGATAACTGATACTTCCCTGGTAAAATAGATTCAACGAGAAAGCGTCCTTTTCGATTCGTAAAAAAGTTATAACTAGACTTATCAGCGCCAACAAGCCGCCCCGTTTTCAAAGGAATGGGTATTCCCTTCACGCTTACTTTCCCGACGAGGGCCTTAGTTTGCTTTGAGAAAATATCAATAAGTACACCACCACGATAAGGGGCTTCAACAACGACTTCCTCAGGAGGAACTTCCATCCCAAATGGCAGAGCTCGACTATCAATACGAATAGGATAAAAACGGTATGCTTGATAATTTGGCAAGACAGCGCTGCCCAATATTCCAGTCTCTGCTTCATAGTGATCACTATTTTTATTTAAATACAAACTGTAATCACGTATCGCACCAGATGTTGCGACCAAGGCAAAACTTTCATTAATGGGTCTACTTAATGAGAACTGTCCGCCTGCAAAGGCCAAAGCAGTACTAAAATTCGCTGTCTTAGTACGAGAATCTACACCATCATTACCATCTCTCATTAAATAACTAAAGTTAGCATTATACCTTTGGGACTCACGACCAAGCTCAACTTCATATTGCTTTCGCTGGGGGCTTTTACGAATATTTCCTTGACCTCGCCAACGACTAGGTCTCCCCTGGCCAGTAAAAGACATCTGCCCAGTAGACTCATAAGTTTTGGTATTATAGGAAGTCGTTATAACTTGACCAGAAGATGGAAGAGACCAATTAAAAGAAAAGAGGAGTTGATGGTCTTTTTCACCTGAACGGAATCCCGAAAAAGAGTATTGACCGCTAATCTGGTAAAAGCGCTTAAATAAAAGAGTGCTGGCAAGAGACCCATTATAGAAGTTTTCATTCGTGTTTTTTGAGTTAAATCGATACGAGACTCTCAATCGCACATTTAAATAATCACTTAGAAACTGAGTATAACCAATTTCTGGTCTGACACTTGCTTCCTGTCTTTCAACAAGTGTCTCCATTGGCACAAAGCCAACCCCTAGGTATTCCAACGCTAGATCAAAAGTCCTTAAACGACGTTCTTTATTCTGATAATCTCTAAACAAGTGAGTGAAGCGTGCTGCACTCCCCACCCCGCCATTGCCAGTAGATGGTTTTAATAATTGAGCTCCAGAGACATTAAGAGTGGAAAGTCCCCAAGAGTTTTGCATCAATCCTTTTACTGAAAGTAAACGTTGTAAGGAGTTCCCCATTAAACCATAGCCAACATTCACAGAATCATTAAGGCCATAAAGGTGATTCGCGACATAAAAGTATTTCTTATAATTTGTATCATATCTACGGTCACCAAGAGCATCCTCTGCTGGTACTCCCCCCCCATAAGTAAAGTCATGCAGACCACGACCAATTAATGAAAAGCTTGTCGTTCCCGTAAAAGAAACATCTTCCTGTCTTCCACGATTATCTTGAATTTCAAGTCGAATATTGTTGATACCTTCGTTAAGGGGTAAGTTATCTAAACGATGCCTTCCAGAGGGTAGTCTTAGCGTTTGCACCAAAACTTCATTGATAAAAACCCTAACCCTCGACGGTGCATTTAATGTTATTTCTCTAAAACTCATTGGGTTAAATAGACGATAAGGATTTAAATTAAAATTGGTACTTACAAGAAGCCCAGCACCTGATTGAAATGATTGATAATCTGATACCTGGTAATTTAAATCTCCAAGCTGGGCCCTAATAAGATGTTCTTGCCAATCATATGTTAGTCTAAAGTCTTGTCGTATAAAGCGACTTTCACTATCTCTTTGCCAACTCGTCTGACCTAGTAGGGACAAATTTCCAAAATTTAAATTAAGACTTTGATCACTAGTATAAGAATCATTGGCCACGAGATCACTGTCATTATAGTAATTAAATAAATTCAGGAAACCAGAAACCCCTTGAGACTTCTTGGCTCCATTGGCCCAACGAGGTATGCGATTGAACGAAAGATCTGCTCCTTTTAATCTTCTTAGATGACTTGGAATTTCGATAAATACATAAAGATTCTTAGAATCAAAGCCTGTGGTTATTCCCAATGACCCTAATTCTTTTTTAGATAAATAATTCTTATCAGATACCAATATCTTAGAAACAATTTCCTCTCTGAGATTATTCTCGATTAAGTTTTTGAGTGAGGACTTCTCTATACTTTTTAAGCTCGCTCCGTTGGTGATTTTGGCCAGCACCTCGCCAAGAAAACTTCCCTCAAAAAAAAGTGGTAGAGAAACAACCTTTTCCGTCTTTTTTTGAAAAACCTTTTCAAAAAGATCGACCTCCGCAGTTGCTGTCATTGAAAGCACTACACTCAAGAAAAATATTAGGATTGAGAGGTTTTTCAAATTTTTACTAAACTCACCTTAAACTTTCGTGTCTTACTTAAGGGAGTGAGCAAGCGCCTTGGGATTTTAAGCTTAAAGATCCTACTGCTTCCAGCAAGAATATTCTCACCAAAGAAGCCCGCCATCTCCTCACTTTTTAGGATATATTTAATCTCACCAATTTTAAAAGCAATCGCATGTTTTCTTAAGAGAATGTGCTTATTCCCCTTATTTTCAACTTTCATCTTTAATTTCTGAGTTTTCGTATTCAAATCATAAGAGTTTAAAGAAACTCTTCCCTCACCCTTCTCTGGGCTTAAATAAAATGCTGCTCGATACTTCAGTAAAATTTTTATATTAGTGGACTGACCTTTTTTTAATTTATCTAAATCAATTGGTAATTGTTCAGCTACAAAACGAAATGCCTCCTCCTCTTTAATCTCTCCTTTTTCTAAATAGGAAACTTTAATCGCTCTCTTCTCCCCTGACTTAACAATTAATTGATCGGGAAAAATTAAAAACTTATCTCCTGCATCTGGATTCGTTTCCTTTCCAAATTCACTCATCACTCTTTTCGTTAAATGGATCTGAACGGCTATTGGCTTTTTACTATCATTCGTAATCGTAAAAACAGCATTTCGTTCGCCAGAATCTGGAACCAACTCTAAAGTCATGGGACTCAACTCGAAGGCCAATGAATTGGTCGTTAAGAGAAAAAGGAGCGTGAGATATTTAAGATATTTATTCATAAAGGCTACCTGTCCATAGGCGATTACAAGAAATCCATGCTCTTGCTTCTTTAATATTTTAAATGTTTTGGAAACCTTAGTTAAGGGTTACTTAACTTCCACTATCAATTTTCGATAGCCTTTTTCTTTTTTATACTGATTTCGACTAGACCCCTGGTCTTCATAGACAATATAGCTTCCAATCGGCATATTTGTTTTAATTCGCGCATTAGAGGCGCTAGCTTCAGAGTTTCCTCCTCCAACAACTCCACCTGTAACACTTAGACTTGAATATACCCTAGCAGCGAGCTGAAGGCTGGCGGTGCCACGCGCACTGGCCGTAAAATGAAAGATAAATAGGAATAAAATCAAAAATACCCGATTAGTCATACTTAACTAGTCGGGTATTTCTATAATAAACTTAAGATCTTAAAATTTGACTCTCTAATTAGCTGAAATTGTGAAGGTTAATGTATCTTCATAAATACCCTCAGTCATCTCTACCGCAGGCTTTCCAGTATATTTAATGTTTACGTCGGTAAACACACCATACACACCACCTACTAATTGAGTTTTAACATCGGTCCCAGCTGTTGTAGGAGTAATGAAACCAAAGGCTCCGTAGTTAATTTCATAGGCCAAAGAATCTAAGGTACCGTTTTTAAGAAAACCGTTACCAGCAGAGCTCATATTAATCTTATATCCCGTTTTCGAGTTGGATCCCTCTTGTACAGTAGCAACCTTAAGGTTTGTCGGAGATGCAGACAAATCAAGAGTCGTGGCACCAGCTTCTGCAACAACATCAATAGAAAGAACCTCTAAAACCTCACCTCTTAAAAGAAGTGTGCCCTGTTCTGCGAAGGCCATAGGTGCAGTGAATGATAAAAATAGGGCCAGAATTAAAGACTTTTTCATATTTCCTCCGTGGGGGATGATTCTTTCTGACAATTATTGATACAAAAATCATGCCAAGAAAAACCGGAAACCAAACCTGTAAAAGTCCGTTTACAGGTTGTAGTGATAAGTTAATTGTAAAACTTTTTGTCACTTACGTGAAATAAAGACACCAGGAGGCAATTCTTAACCCCTTGGTAAAACGAATACTATTGAAAAATGTGTAGAATTTTATACGTTTAAATTTTCGACAGGTAAGAACTCTTTAAAGGAGGACCTTAGATAGATCTTTTCCTTAGGTGTGATATTTTGAAACTCAAGACCAAGAGTAACAGAACCACCACTATCTCTCTTACTGGCACATTTAAAATCACAAGAGAAGGGAACACCAAAAGGGTCAATAAACGAAACTTTTCCCATCTCAACCTTATGATCAAGCTTTGGAACTTCAATACTAAGGCCACCACTACTAATATTTCTAACAATACCCAACTGCGCACAATCAAAACCTTCTATAAAGAGATAGGCGTCAAACTTACATTCAATGCGTCCTCTCGCGTCCCAATAGTTTCTCAGATATCGGCTTAGAATAAATCGCTGCACTAATGGATAAAAGAGATAGGAAAACAAGGTGATATTAACGATTTCAAAAAGGTAAGCACTAAAGGGAGGATGTGTGGAGAAATAGGGCCAATCAAAAGGGGTATAATTCAAAAGGAGGTAAAGCCTAAAGCCACTCAGTAAGAAGTAAAGCGCATAGGCCACTGAAGAGTAGGTCAAAAGAAAAATACCAGTTAGTGGAGACAATATCCAAAATAGAAAAAAGCGTGAAAAGCTATGAGAGTTCTCTAAGATATTTGACCACACCAAACTCCACTCTAAGCCGGTTTGTATTTTCATCACTGCCACTTTAAAGAAAGGCTCAGTAATTAATAAGAAGGCCACAATTGAAATAACCCTAATAAGTTTTGACTGTGCTTCCATTGTTCATGCTCCTCATAAATCATAACGATGAAATTTTAAACCTTTTTCGAGGCAAAACCAGCTCATGAAAAAACAAGCACATAAGAGCTCAAAAAATCTTAAAAAGTGCCATATTTTTAAAGCACGAAAAAAGAAACCCCGCCTGCAAGCGGGGTTTCCCTTCGATCTCTTCTTCTGATTGTTAATTAACCATCCTAGTTAATTATCTCTTAATGCTAAGAACTTCCTGTAACATTTCATCAGAAGTTTGAAGAGTTTTTGCGTTCGCTGAAAAGTTTCGTTGTGCTTTCATGAGTTCTACAAACTCAGTGGCGATATCAACGTTTGAGAGCTCTATTGATTTAGAAAGAACTTCACCACGCCCACTTTCACCGGGTTTGCCCAGGGCCGCTTGACCTGACTTACGAGACTCTTTAAAAAGGTTCTTACCTACTTTAAAAAGTCCTTCGTTATTTTCAAACTTTGCAATGGCAATTGAAGCAATATTGCGAGATTCACCATTGTCGTAAACTGCAGTTAGAATACCGTCATCATTAAATGATAGTGATCCTAATGTACCGGCAGTAGCACCATCTTGCGTGTGCCTTCCAATTGCAGAGTCTGAACCATACTGAGTTGTAGCATCAAGACCTGTACCACCTTCAGAGATAGACTCACCCCAGCTCATTTTAATTTGCTGATTTTGACCAGCACCTTGATTAAAATTGAACGAGTTGCTATTTACGACCTCTTCCTGAAGAACACCTTTGTCATTAAAGACAAGCTTACCAGCAGCCATCTCAACCATTTTTCCTGGCTCGGCATTGTTAGCATCTTTTCCATCGGCCATAACTCGGTAGTCCCAGTTATTATTAGCAGATTTATTATAATAAACAGTAACTAGTCTTGCGGTACCTACGTTGTCATAAACTGTTACAGAATGAGAGAAGTTGGAGGTATCTTCTGGCTCATTAGGGTTAAATTGCTTTATCTTAACTCTTGAATCTAAGTTCATACTTAGATCAATTTTTGTAGTGGCCTCAGCAGGAATTGTCGTATTCCCTAATTTAATGGCCCCTACTTGATTGGTGATTTCACCTTTTTCTGAAGCCATGAAACCTTGAATTTTATTACCATCACCACTAACGAGGAAACCTTCCTTATCAAAGTTCATAGAACCGTCTCTAGTATAGCCGTATCCAAAAGGAGCTTCGACTCTAAAGAAACCGTTTCCGTTGATCGCTAAATCGGTAATTGATTCTGTTCTAGCAACATCACCTTGGGTCATAATCGCTTTTACGTGACCAAGCTTCACACCAGCTCCAAGCTGATCTCCACCGTCGATACCCTTAAGTGACTGAGCTAACACATCTTGGAATTCTGCACGAGAGGATTTAAATCCATAAGTACTCGAATTTGAAATGTTATCAGAAATAACGCTTAGACCTTGTCCCATGGCCGACAGACCTGAAACTCCAATGTTAAACGAGCGCAAGATTCCCATAGTGTCCCTCCTAGACTCCTATTGTTTTCTACACATCATTTACCTAGGATTTGAAAGAGGGCTACGGCCTCAAACTTTAAGCCTCCGAAAAGGACCAGCTTATTTATCCCGGTTAATGACAACCTTAAAAATTTTAAACCAATACTGTAGAGTCAATTTTAGTAAAAACATTCTCTGCAATATTTTCTTTATCAATAGCTGTAACCACTTTGTTGTTGGCCACATCCACAATATATGCTGCTTTATCTGTGATAACGAGAGAGTCTTGACCACCTTTTTCTTGTAACTTTTTAAAGGCAGATCTTAATTTAAAAAACTCAGCGTTATCCATCTCCAAGTTTCTCTCTTTCAAGCGTTTCGCTGCATGAACAGAGAGTTGAATCGGTCTTTCTCCTTGTGGAGTTCCGACTTTTTCTTGAAGTAAATTTTTAAACTCACTTGGGTTAACATCTTGGCCAGACTTAGCTTTATCAACCTTGCTATGTTTCGGAAGTTTCGAAACATTAGGGATGAGCATGCTATTAATTTGTCCTTGTTTACCCATTATCTTTTAATCACCTTGATGATTTTGTTCACTCATATTATTATAGGCCGCGTTAGCCTTAGACTTCAATCCCTTTGCCATTTGGGGACTTTTTGCCGCAGCGTGTTTTTGTTTAGGCTTAAAAAATGAGTCCACGTCTCTAAGGGCGACTTTCTTGTTACCACCTACAGTAAGCATTGTTTCACCGTTTTCGAAGCTTACACCTGTCACAATACCTTCTGCACGAGTCTCCCCTTTAAAGGGTTGAAACTTTTCATCGAATGCTTGAACATCAAAATGGTAATCGCCTTTAACAGCGCGAATACCATCCATTTGTCCGCCATTCCAAGTAACACTATTAGCGCCACTTCCCATGCTCTCTCTTTCGATTTGAGCAATTAGATTATTTGATTTATCAAAAATTCTTATTAGTACATTCTTGGCCGGACGTGGCAGATGAAATGGTAAATTTACGGCGTTCTTCTCTCCATCGTAAGGAATTCCCGTACCAGAAGTATGAATGGCCTTACCAATAAAGCTAGCTCCCATATATTTGAGCTGTTCATTATTGTTACCAGATGATTTATCCATCTTTGTGTTCATATTTGTTAATTGTTCTAATTGAGCAAACTGGGCCATATCTGCAGCAAACTCTTTTTGATCAACTGGCTTGAAAGGATCCTGATTAGCAAGTTGGGTTGAGAGTAGCTTTAAGAAAGCATCTTTACCCATACGATTGTGCTGATCCTTATCAACGAATTTTTCATCACGACGAGCGCCTGATAACTCATTTAAAACATCGCCTACATTTTGATCATTTTTCTTAAAGGAGTTTGGATTATTGGGTTCGTTACGAGACGGACCATTGTATCTCGAAATATTTCGAAAAGAGTTCTTTGTTGCATTTGGGTTACCAATATCTGGCATTAAAATCCCTTAACTAAGCTGCTTGAAAACTTTGTTGATGCTCTTGAGCATTTTTCCAAAGTTGGCGTCTTCTTTCTTGGTTAGAACTCTCTTGTCCTTGTCCCTTTTGACTATATTGAGACTGAGATGAGCTTTCACTACTTCCCTGTCCTTGTGAACTGTTGTCACTTAGCTGTGACTTTCCTTCCGTCAATCCAACTAGTTCACTATTGGCAGTTATTTTAAAATCGGAAATCTTAACTCCATTTTGAGTAAGACTCTTAATTAGTTCACTCTCATTATCGACGAAGAACTGATGCCCCTCTTTACTCATAGCATTTATTTCAAGATCAATCTGCTGACCAGCACCTGTGCGATTAGCAGCAACTCTAAAGTGACCAAGCTCTTCATGCTTTACAACCATCTCAACAGAATCTTGTCCGGCAACATAGGACTGCTCAATATATCCACTGACCTTATTGATAAGCTCAGTTTTATTTTCAGCACTTATTTGACTAATGTCTACGACTTGAACTTTTGTAGAGAATTGACTGTCTTTACCGCTAGAGTTTTTACTTGTTTGAAGATTTTGTATTTCTAATTGATTCTCGCCATTACCTTCGAAGACCTCACTCATTTGGAAATCACTTGAAGATTCTACTTGTGGCTCAAAACCATCAATCGAATTGGAACGAATCACTCTCTTATCAGTAACAATACTTTCTTTACGATACTGACTAAGACCAGGGTTAATGTTTTTAAGGACTGGTCTATTATTTTGAATTTGTACGTGAGCCTTATTTTGTAACGCATTCCTCTGAGCCAAGAAGTCTTCCGCAGATTTAACATCAGGAGAATTATTTACATTCTTTTTCAATGATAGATTTTGAGTGCCCTCAACGTTTGGCATTTTATGATTGAATTGTGACTTTAAGCTATTTGAAGATTTAGTATTTATGGGATTATTTTTTGTAAGTGATTCACTAACATCTTCACTTACATTTAATTCTTGTAGCATAGACTTAGGGTCTAAGACTTCGCCCTCTTGATTTGTAAAAACGCCATCTTTTAAATTTAAGCTTTTAAGAAGATCTTGGCCTTCGCTACTTTGAAGCTTTGACATTAATTCATCTATTGCAGAATTCTCTTGCTGACCGTTACCTCTTTTAAAGAAGTTTAGAAGATCATCTGAACTCAACCCTTCTAAAGAACCTTGTGTTTCTAAGAGTTGAGAAAACTCACCTAAAACAGCATCAGAAGAACCAGCACCTTTGGTTCCCTTTGTAGCACTTCCTGACAGGAGCGCTAAAAGATCTGAATTTGTTATTTGGTTGGCCTGCATCTCATCCTTGAGTTAACACGTTATGTCAGAGTCTATTTTTTCATACTCATGAACTGTTTTTGAAGTCGGGCAGATATTTCCTTATCCATGGCATTAAATATCTTAGAAACTTTGTCAGGTGCTAGTGCACCCAAAATACGCACAGCTATGCCTACGTCTTGCACAGAGAGCACGTCGGCGGCATTCTGAGGTTTCATCCCGGAGACAACATCAACCATATGGTTGACTCTTTTCTTCTGGTTTTGATCATTTTCATCAAGGCAGCCAAGTAATTTACCACTTCTTGCCTGGAGCTCCCTGAGTTTTTTCCCTAAATCATCCTGTGACGCTTTCAGAGATTCTCCTCGTTTTTGTATCTCTAATTCCCTTAACTGTAAGGCACGTTCCTTCTTCATAAACTCTTTACTAAGATCAACCAAATTTTTAGGTTTAAATCTTTCCAAGCGATTGTTAACGGCCTTATCAACAGCATCAAGAAACTCTTTCTCTGTATAATTTTTAGATTCGCTATTCGGCTTTTCATCTACGGCCAAACTGAAACCAATATAGAAAAGGCAAAAGATAAATAGATATTTTTTCATATGCTCTTCTCCTTAAATACTCTTCTCATACCGATAATTTCTTCAATATCTTCTTGTTCTTTTTTATCTTTCTCTTTTTTCCAAGAAGTTTTTTCTTTTTCTTTCATATTCAAAATAACTTTACTCTCACCCATGGCCAAACTCACTTCTCTCAGCTTACTTTGATATTTTCTCTCTAAGCTATAAAGAAGGTTTTCTTGGTTTTTAATGTCTTCACGTTTGGCCTGAATAAAATACGGGAAGAAACGAGCAAACTGACCATCAACTTTCTCTTTCATGGCCTGCTCTTGAGAAATATAAGCTTCATCAATATGTTGCTGTAACTCTTTAATACGATTTTTAGTATTTTGAATATCTGAATTAATTTTACCAAGCTCTACTTTAAGCTGCTCTTCTTTAAAATGACGTAATTTTAATAAGCCCTCAAGCTTGAAACTAAACCTTTTGGCCATTAGTTAGCCCCTTCATTGGTCGACACTCCGACAGAGTTCTCCGCCTTGCGGGCCAGCTCAACCATCTGATCAAATAAATCTTCAATACTCATTGGCTCATTCATGTCTTGAATCTGTCTCATTAGTTCCATAAGATCGTCATAGATAGCTATCGCCTTATCGACCTTAATATTACTTCCGGCCGCATAAGCACCAACATTGATTAGGTCTTCGTTATTTTTATAAGCTGCCATTAGATCCCTTAAATGGGAGGAGACAATGCGGTGTTCTCTACTGACGACTTTATTCATTACCCTGGATAACGACTGAAGAATATCAATAGCTGGGAACTGGTTTTTCGCTGCTAAGTCACGACTCAAGATTATGTGACCATCAGAAATAGCACGAACTGCATCGGCGATAGGCTCATCCATATCTCCACCTTCAACAAGTACCGTATAAAGACCAGTAATGGTACCTGAGTTTGCCTTCGTACCTGCTCTTTCCATAAGTTTTGGTAAGCGCGCAAAGACGCCAGGTGGGTAACCTTTTTGCCCTGGTGGCTCTCCTGCATTGAGACCAATTTCCCGATACGCCATAGCGAAACGGGTAATAGAATCCATCATGAAAAGGACATCATGATTTTGATCTCTAAAATATTCAGCAATGGTCGTTGCACTATAAGCAGCTTTTGCACGAATTAAAGGAGATTGGTCAGAAGTAGCGACAATAACAACAGAGCGCTTGAGCCCTTCTTCACCAAGGTCCCCTTCGATAAACTCTAAGACTTCCCGTCCACGTTCACCAATAAGGGCGATAACATTTATATCCGCATTCGTATTCTTTGCAATCATACCCATCGTAACAGACTTACCAACACCAGAGCCGGCCATGATCGCCAACCTCTGACCTTTTCCAGCAGTCATAAAGCAATTAATGGAATGGATACCTGTATCCAACGCCTCTTTTATAGGAGGCCTCTGGAGTGGATTAAGAGCTTCTCCGAAGATAGACCTTAATTCTTTATCACCTTCAATAGGTCCCTTATCATCGATAGGATTACCTTGAAAATCGACCACCCGTCCGAGCATTTCATAGGAGATTTTTATTTGGGTTGTTAGACCTTTTAAATAAACTCTTGTTTCAGAGTTTATGCCTGGTAATTCGTCGTAAGGCATCGCTAAACAACGATTACCCTTTATTGCGACCACTTCTCCTAGAGAACTATCACCAAACTCAGTAACAAACTCTACATTGGCACCAATAACAGCACGTCCGAGGCTAATCTCATAAACGGAACCGTTATTGGACACGACTTTTCCGACCTTCTGATAAGGAGTTTGATACTCATAAGCTTTGTGAATGGCCCCGAGATCAAGACTCACTATCGTCTCCCTCGTCGGGACTTTCGTCTTCGCTACTTTCAATTTGGTTATTAGTTTCACTATCGCTGTCATTATCGAGATTTTCGACAGGATTATCTGGTGCCGTATTCAAAGAAGTGTCGTTGTCATCCACTTTAGATAAATTGATTCTTCCATCCTCAAACACATCTTCTAAGGGCTCATTTTCCGTTAGCCCTACAGACTCGAATAGACGTGATAGATTACGAAATTGCTCTCTTAGGCTCCCGTTAATGATTCCATTTTCACTAGTAACAACAATACCTGGTCCCTCAATATCATAATCAATTTCAAGTCGGACATTCTTTAGTTCGCCAATTTTTTCTTCAAGTATCTGCAAAATATCTGGTTTATCTTCAAACGACTTACGATCAATCTGAATCAGCACATTACTTTTAACTTGAAGTTCATTTAACAATTTATCTAGTAGACGAACAACATAATCACCGTCTTGTTCGATTTCTTTTAAAACAATCCATTTCGTTAAGTTTTTAATCGTACGATATACGTCCATTTTTTCTTGAGCAAGAAGGTCCTCTTGAGTTTTTAGAACCTCTTCAATCATCTCCGCTAGACCCTCAAGTTTTTGCTCAACCCCAGCTCTCGTCTGATTAAAGACTTCTTCTTGCCCGTCCAAAAGACCTTTTTCAAAACCTTCTTTATAGGCATCACTCTGGATGCGTAGAAGTTGTTTTTCAACTTCTTCTTGAATCAACCTTTGTCTTTCAAGATCCTCTTGGCGATTCATGCCTCGGTGTTCACGAACAATAGGTGCTATTTCAAAGTTACTTTGATTCGCTACTTTACGCTCGATCTTAATAATTCTCTCGTGCTCTTGTACGTCAAGAACCTGATCTTTTCTTAAAGGTTGGAATTGAAATTCCGATAGACCCTTCTTAGTCTCCGAGTCTTCAAATAAATTTTGAAACTCGTATTTCTCAATTTTATCTTTCAAGAGGTCTTGAAGATCTTTCATGCACAATCCTTATAAAAATCATTAAACAAGAGCGTCTCCATCTCCACCGCGAGAGATAAAACACTTCCCTTGCGATTCAAGATCCTTACATTTCTGAACAATCTCTGCCTGTGCTTTTTCAACATCGGATAACTTTGTCGGCCCAAGAGAGTCCAAATCTTCCATGAGAAGAGTTGCTGCTCGATTCGACATGTTCTTAAAGAGTTTCGATCTAATCTCATCATTCGCGGTTTTAAGGGCGATAACAAGTTTAGCATTATCAACTTCTTTAAGAATTGCTTGAATACCTTTGTCATCAACATAAACAAGATCTTCAAAAACAAACATAAGTTTTCTAATTTCTTCCGCAAGTTCAGGATCTTTTTCCTCAACACGAGACATGATATTTTTCTCAGAATTCTTATCCATAAGGTTAAGCATATCTGCGATCGGTTCCACACCACCAAGCTGATTGGTATCAATTGAACCAAGAGTACTTAGTTCAGTTTTCAAGACATCATCAAGTTGAGCAATAAGTTCTGGAGAAACGTAATCTAGATTAGCGACCCTAAGAACGACTTCTGCCTGAAGACCTTCTGGAAGTCTTCTTAAGACGTCTACCTTTCTTTCAGGATTCAAATGAGCAACGATAAGTGCGATAGTTTGTGGATGCTCATTAATTAAGAAGTTAGCGAGCGTTCTCGTATCAACAAGCTCAAGCGACTCGAGAGTATTTGAAGTACCTACATCGACAATTTGGCCAAGAAGCTGCTTTGCTCTATCTTCACCAAGAGCATTAACAATAAAGTCCCTTCCTCTGTTATCAGAAAAGAGGAGATCATTTTCTTCGTTAAGTTGGGTATAAAATTCTTCCAATACTTTTTTAATCATCCAAATAGGAGCTCTATTAATATTCGACATGGCGTTGATCATGCGCTTAACGTCGTTGTCACGCATATGCTCAAAGATGAGCTGAGTTGTATCAACACCTAAGGAGCTCAAAAGAATAGCAGACTTATCCTGACCGGAAAGTAAGCTATATTCTGTATCTGGATCTAAGTTTTCAGCGGACACAACGACCTCTCCTTAACTATCTTGCCCTTAGGCAATTGATTTATCAGATTCTTGCGAATGAATCATTTCATGTATAATTTGTGCTGCCTTAGATGGGTTCGCCTCCACCAAGGAAATAATTTTTTCTCGAAGCATATTCCCTTCAATTTTTTCAGGGTTAATTTTTTCTTCCATCTGAGGAAGAGCATCTTCGAGACCAGGTAATTTTTGATTTGCCTGTACTCTTTCTAGTTCTTCAAGTGTTCGAGGTAAGAAATCTTCAACAGACTCTACCGTATTGTCAGTAATCCACTGAACAAAGGGACGAACAATCAAGAAGAAGAAGAGACTAATCGCAAGACCAATCGTTAGATACTTAATGATATTCTTGATAAGTTCTCTATTGGCTTTTTCTCTTAAAAGGGCTTCAATTGCGTCAGTATCTTCTTTCGCAAACTCCATGTTTTTGATAACGAGTTTATCGCCCCGACGATCTGACATTCCAATCGTCGAACTAACGATTGCCGAGAAATTCGCTAGATCAGCTTCACTCCACGGCTCATAACGCATCTTCTGAGAGCCTGATTCTGTAAGAGAAGGGTTGCCTTCAGCATCCATTACTGGAACGCGTCTTCCATCAATCATTACGGCCGCAGTAACATTCTTAAGACCAGCAGATGGCTTCTTAGATTTTGTTACCTTAGAAGGAACATTGTAGTTACGTGTTGTAAGCTTCTTATCAACATTATTTCTGGTTTCAGGAATACCAGGCTGTGGTGTTTCCCCAGGCAGGTTTGAACGAGCCCCCGGAATCCCTTGTGGACTAGGCCTTGCACCATTTAGTTTTTGACTATTCTCTACTTCCGATAGAGTTGCCTTATTTTCTGAATCATAAGTTGTCTCGGTAGAGACTGAAGTCGTAAAGTCCATGTTCACAGAGACCTTAGCAATAACTTTTCCTTGCCCTACAACCTTTGCGAGTATCTCTTCAATTTGCCTTTCATATTGAGCATTCATCTTTTGCTCAAGAGCGACTCGGTTGGCCGTATATGCGGTCATCGCATCGCCAATATTATCGGAAAGCTTTTTACCGCGATCATCCAAAATCACAACGTTCTCTGGTCTCATTCCATCAACAGAACTTGAAACCAATTGGCCCACACCTTTTATTTCTGCTGATGTTAGTGAAACACCACGGTTTAGTTCTAATACAACAGAAGCGGTAGGTGCTTTCTTTTCACTTACGAAGGGACTACTCTCTGGAATACTTAAGTGAACCCTGGCCCTTTTTACACCTCTAATATACTTGATCGTCTTAACAAGCTCACCCTCTAGGGCCCTTTGCTTATTTACCTTTTGTACAAAAGATGTTGTTCCAAAGCTTTGTTTATCAAAGACTTCATAACCAACAGTACCGCTGAAATTAACTCCCAAAGTAGCAATTTCAAGACGCCATTTGTTGACCATGTCTTCAGGTATTTTAATAACCTTTCCATCATTAACAACAAGCTTTGGAATATTCTTTTCTTCCAAAAGAATCTGAATCTTTTGAGAATCTTCCTTATTAAGGTCCGAATAAAGAATTTCGTAGCGCGTATCAGTAACCCATAAAATCATACTAAAAAGGGCACCAATAATTAGCGTCGTCGTGGCAATTAAACCGACTTTCTTATTAAAGTCTAGGCCGACGAAAAACTCTTTAAAATTTTGGAAGACTTTTTCAATTATGTCTTGCACGGAAATCCTCCTAAAAATTAGCCATTCCTCATCCTAAGGACAGCTCTTAATGCAGATTAAACCTGCATTTTCATTACTTCTCGATATGCATCTAGAACTTTTTGTCTAATTTGATTCATGCTCTTAAATGCCATTTCTGCTTTTTCTACTGATAACATCGTTTCGTGAATATTTTTATTTTCACCTGTAACAAGTTTTTGTATAGATTCATTTGCTTTTGATTGCAGGGTGTTCACGTCATTTATTGAGTTCGCAAGGAAGTCACCAAATGTTGAATAACCTTTAGACTCAGGTGTTGGACTTAGGCCATCTAACTCCTCTACCCATTGGTAATCGTTTACGCCCTTCATCTCGGCAGAACGAGACCAACTTTTCGCATCATAGCGATTAAGTATATCTTGAATTGTTCCTACATTTTGAATGGCCATCATGTCCTCCTGACGTCTTCAAGCCTTAATTAATTCTTCCCAATCTCCAAGGCCTTCATCGCCATAGATTTTGTCGTATTCAAGGCACTAATATTGGCTTCGTAAGCTCTTGAAGCGGATATCATGTCTGCCATTTCTTCCATTATATTTATATCAGGGTACGCTACATAACCCTGGTCGTTCGCATCTGGATGATCTGGTTCATACTTTAATACAGGAGGTCTATCTGAAGAGATAACCTCTGTGGCATGTACCGATTGAGCTTTTTCATCTAGCTCGCCTTCGAGTATTTCACCAAAGGACTCTCTTGCTGGTTCACTACCAAAAACCACTTCTTTTTTACGATAGGCACCGCCTTCAGCAGTCCTCGTCGTTTGTGCATTGGCAATATTAGATGAGATCGCTCCCATTCTTTTTCTGTTTGCCGCTAGGCCTGATGAACTAATTTTTAAACTTGTTAAAAAATCCATTTCTTACTCCTAACGATCATTTGAGATGGCATATTTCATGAGACCAATTTTCTTATTTAACAGCTGTACAGCTGCATCATAAAGAATCTTGTTTTCAACCATCTTTGCCATTTCTTGTTCACGATCCACAGTATTACCGTCTAGAGAGACGACACCGTTACTATCTTCATAGATTTCTGGCTCTAGATTGTTGAAGCCACCATTTCCCACATCGAAATGGCCATCGTCATCGGTTTTCATCTGCATTTCCCCATCAACATCTAAAGCGCGCGCTAAGGCCGATTCGAAATCGACTCTCTTTGCTTTATAACCGGGCGTATCAGCGTTGGCGACATTACTAGAGATTACTTCTTGGCGCATTTGACGGAAGTTGAGCGAAGCCGCCAAAGCCTTGATTGTTTTATCCTCTATATTCATAACATCTCCTTCACCTCGCACCCGGTTGGGATTGTGGAGGTCAATCGTTTTATTATCTTAAGTTAACGAAATAAACGTTCCCATCTGAACGGTATTCATTAATCTTATTTCTAAGTGTTCTAATCGAAACACCTAATATCTTAGCCGCTTGAGTTCTATTTTCACTTGTATGAATAAGTGCTTTTTTGATTAAAAGCTTTTCAGCTTCTTTTAATGACATTAAACGAATTCCTTCGTTGTCATCATCACTAATCATATTGACGGCTTTTTTCTCACCTATTTCTAGATCAGCTTCCGTTAGGAATTCACCGGTACAATTGGCAACTGAGCTTTCAATCACAGTTCTTAGTTCGTGAACATTATGTGTCCAGTAATGACCAAGTATTTTATCCATTGCACTAGAGTCAATCGTTAGTTTTCTGTCCTGGCAGAATTCACTTACAAAGTGTTGTGCCATCATTTCTAAATCGTTTGCTCTTTCACGTAGGGGTGTCAGGCTCAAAGCATTGTTGCTTACAAGCGTATATAGACCACGATAAAAGCGACCAGATCCTACAAGCTTTGATAGGTTCTTTGTTGTCGTGGCAATGATGCGAACATCAATATCGTAATCAGATAACTCTGAAACAATTTTATGTAGTTTTTTCTGGAACTCATCTTCGAGACCGTCGATGTTAGCAAATACAACTGAACCAGTATTAGCCTTCTCCAGTACGCCTTTATTAAAGCGACCTTCCTCGTCTCTCCAACCTAGGATGTGGTTTTCGACTGTCTTCGCGTCTGCACCGCAATCAACCATTTCGAATGGCTTTGATGCTCGACTTGAATTTTCGTGGATGTAACGTGCAAGTGTTCGCTTACCAACACCTGCCTCACCAGCAATGAGAACTGGCGCTTTTGTTACAGAAACATTAGCTGCTACATTTACAGCCTTTTGTACTTTTGGATCTCTTCCAAATAGCTCAACATTTACCGTTTCCATTTGACCTCCTGTCAATATTGAACCCAATCCTTGGGCCGGTTTTCTATATCGTTCGTTCTTTTATGGCCATAAGCGATAGCTCAGACCTAACTAATTCCTTAATAGAAGCAGGGGCGTCCTGATCCTGTAGTATTTTCTCAAAAAGCTCTTTCGCTTTAAGTGGTTTGTTATTCTTTGCAAGTGCCATGCCTAAAAGATAATTACATCGTCCTGTATAATCCGTTCCAGGATATACCTTCATAAAGTCCAGAATTTTAGCCTCTAATAATAGTGAGGACTTAGCCGTTCCATCACCTGCAAGAATTTCAATATTGAGGTACTCAAGCCTTTCCCTCATTGATTTCATGAAAGGATTATCTGGTGCATAATTTTTGGTGTCGGACAAAATGGCCTCAGTTACCTTTTGGAACTTTGAAAGTTTGCCCATTTGGTAGAGAGTATCAGTATATTTATTGATCATTCCTGAGAGCTCCATTGGGTCGAAGATCGTTTGACTCTTCTGACCAGACAGAAAACGCTCAAAACTCATAGCAGAGGCCCTGTAGTTTTTTAATGCGTATTCAATCAACCCTGAGTAGTAATGAACTTGGTTACTTCTATTATTTATATTTACGATTTGCTGTAGTCCCCTTTTGGCCAGGTCCCAATTTTTTAATTTTATATCCTTGATGATCCCTAACTCGAAAATCATTTCATCAGTATTCTCTTCTCTTCTTCTTGGTATCCAGATTGGAAAAGTTCTCTCAGGAGTCTTCGCAAGCTTTTTAAAATCCCCATAGAGATTCTCAAAACCATCATATAAACCTAACTGGAGGTAACTTTGACCTACAATAAAGTTCATATAAGGATCGTTTGCCACTTTCCTAACATAAGTATTCTTGAATTTACTCCACTCTTTTACGACTTTAGAGTATTCACTTTTCTCATATTCTTTTTGAATAATGCCATATACGACTTCGGCACCATCTGCTTGAAAAACTCTTCTTTCAACAGGCTTAAGAGAAGTTAGTGGTAGAGCAGAGAGATAGGCCAATGCATTTTCATATTGTTTATCGACGACAAAAGCTCTCAATCTGGTCAACCAAAGCAACTTTTTATGATCCATTGATAATTGAACATTCTCATCAATATCTAGGAAGGCCCTATTTTCAAGGTCTTGCTCTTTTAATTTAAATTTGCGAATTGACTTTATAGCGGCATAACGAATTCTTGCCTCTGCACTTATCAGACTATCTTGTGAACGATTAATCGCGTTTTTATAAAGAACTAGCGTTTGGTTAATATCTTTTTCAGTGATTTCAAACGTTAGCGCCAATCGTAAACGCGCGTGAGATGAATGAGTATGATAACTGTGCTCAGTAATGAACTGATCAAATAACTTTATCGCCTTATCAAAGGAAGCTTTCTGGAAGTAGCCTTCCGCTACATTGAAGAGGATGGATGGGGCAATAGGTTTTGCTAATCCAGACTTATTTTTTTCATATATTGATAATACCTTATCTATATCTCCAAGCTTGTGATGAACATAAATCTCGTAAGCGAGTAGCTTACTTTTTGGTAGAATTTTTACAATCGTCTTTTCTTTTATTACTTCCGAAACTTTATCAACTTGATTTAACTTGGCCAAATTATAAATAATGGCCTCAGCTGCATATTGACTCTCTTCAGAATCAAAGTTCTCTTTACTGTTAACATAGAAGCGTTTTGCAATAGTCAGTGATTCAACATATTCCTTATTCTTCTTATGGTAAGCAAAAAGATATTTATAGATAGATTTTTGCAAATCATAATTTTTAGTTCTACCAGCAATCGAAGAGAGCATATTAATGGCCATCTTTACAGGTTCAAGATTTCCACCATTTATATTGTCTCTTAATATAGCATTTGCCTTTAGGTACTCTAAAAGATCAATCTCAGAGTCAGCTCCATACTTCTCTTGAAAAAGTTTTATGGATTTATACATAAGACCATATTTCTTTTTTCTAAATAAGTTGATGGCCAACTGTAAATGGGCTTCTTTTTCAGATTTAGAATACTCTCTATTTTTAATGGGATAAAAGTACTCTGGTGTCTTTGTTCTAAGATCAAATGAAATTTTCAGCTCTGGCCCAAATGATTCATAATCCCATATAAAGGAGGCACCATATCTAAAGTCTCGGTAACCAACGTTTCGCTCTATCTTTGTTCTAGGCTTTGATTTACTCACTTTCTTAGTGGCAACTTGTTTTTTCTTTAAAAACGGAGCCGATGCAGCTTTGGCCTTAGCGACTCCAGCTTTTTCCGCTTTCATCTTCTTTGCTTGCTTTTCTAATTCCTTAAATGTCTGCTCATCACTTCCTTCCTTCCAGAAATCAAAAACATGTTTTTGATCTCTCTCTCTGTAGAAGTTAAAAACTTCGACATCATCTCCTGCGAGAGAAATTTCGATTGTGGATACATTGTTTTCTCCACGAGGTTCAACGAAAGTTAGCTTCTTTATATAACGATTGTTTTTCTTTAAGGCCTCTAAGTCTTTTTTTGCAGTATCAAAGAACTGCGAGTTTAAAGTTTTAAGAAAGAGACGATCGCCACGTTTCTCAACAACGATATTTTCTTTTGCAGTAAAGACATTCCAACGTAAGTGAGTTTTTGCGTTCTCTTGCTTAACGACTTCGGCAAAAGTTTCTGAACAGGTAAAAACAACCCCAAGAATGAGCTGAATTAGTGTCAAAAATTTGATGAACTTTTTTATCATGAAATTGAAACTTCCTGTTTCACGGTTTAGCTTTAGCAGATGCTTTGAACTAAACCCTTTTAAAATTGCTTGTGGTCAGACTCTTCCTAAGTCTTCCATCTCAATCATTTTACCTCTTCCTGCGTAAATAAAAAGGAAAATTTTGCTCACAGGAATAAAATTCCTAGTAACAATTTTGACTAATTTGAGTCAGTACTTTTTCCTTATAAAATTCCACTATTTAGAAGGCAGTGGTGCCAAAGGGTCACCGACCATAAGCATTGGCTAAATAAAGGATCATGGCCGTCGGGAACTGAATTTTATTGGAATTGGTTTTCCATTAAACCTTTCTTCTTCATCTTTTCGATGAGTGTTGTTCGGTTCATATGCAAAAGTTTGGAAGCTTGATTTTTATTTCCATTGGTATGCTCTAGTGCCTGGCCTATTAAAGAGTCTTCAATTTCAGACAAAGTTTTTTTCAAATCAATTCCTTCCTTAGGTAAGGAAATCAGACCTTGATAAGCATGTTTTTTATCCGGTCTATGATGCAGAAATTTAGCAGGCAAGTCCGAAATCTTAACAGTATTGCCACCTCTTAAAATAACTAGGCGCTCGATCAAGTTTTCAAGCTCTCGAACGTTTCCTGGCCAATCATAGGTCAGAAGGATCTCTAGGACATCATCAGCAAAATCAATATTATTTCTTCCATCCGCTGAAACAAAGCGAGATAAGAAGTAGCTAATCAAAAGAGGAATATCCTCTCTTCTTTCAGATAATGCTGGCAATTGTACCGGTATAACGTTTAAACGATAAAAAAGATCCTCTCGAAAATCATTCTCAGCAACAGCTTTATCTAAATCGCGATGGGTTGCCGTTATAATTCTCACATCAATTGGAGTCGTACCGGTTCCACCAACACGCTCGATTTCTCTATTTTGAAGAACTCGTAAAAGTTTTACTTGGAGTAGCAAAGGCATATCACCAATCTCATCCAAAAAGATTGTTCCCTTATCTGCTGACTCAAAACGACCTTTTCTATCTGAGATGGCCCCCGTGAAAGCTCCTTTCACATGGCCAAAAAGCTCAGACTCAAGAAGCTCACCTGGAATGGCCCCACAATTAACACTGATCTGATCATTAGAACTTCTAGAACTTAAGCGATGAATTGCTTTAGCTACCAGTTCCTTACCTGTACCTGATGGACCGTTAATTAGGACTGTTGAATCACTATTGGCGACTTTAAGGATTCTCTCAAACACCTTTTTCATTTGAGGAGAACGACCAATCATGCCACAGAACATATCTTCTTCTTGCGGGCTTTCTAAAGTAATTTTTGAACCGACAGGACCGTAGCTTTGACGGCTTACATGAGTCTTCTCTTGCTTCCTCTTGGCCTGGTTTAATCTCTCAAGGGGAAAGCCTAGCTTTAGAGTTAAGGCCTTAACGACAAGGTCAGAGAGTATCTCTAATTCAAATGGTTTTGTTAGATAATGAAAAACACCTTTCTTCGTCGCCATAATAGCAGTTTCGATAGATGCAAATCCAGTCATGACTATAGAGACAAAATCTAGGCCTCTTTCTTTAAGAAGGTCAATCAGAAGAAGACCATCTGTGCCACATTCATTGAAACTAATATCTGAAACCAAACAGAATGGATCCATTTCAGGATTAGCGAGCTTTTCTTTATTTAAATATTCAATACAATTTGAAGGATTATCAAAAAATACGACCTCAAGTCCTAAAGATTTCTTCAAGTATCTTTGAACGGCCCGTCCTAAGAGTTGATCATCTTCAACCAAATAGATTGTGGGAAGTGGACGATTCTCATCGACTTTATTTTTTTCTTCGAAAGTCGCGTGTAGAAATTCAAAATCTTTCACAGTGTTCCTTGAGTTTCGCACCCTCAACTCCTTGGGTGATTTAAAAATCGTAGCCAAACACTCAAGCAGTGTCAATTTATCGACACCAGGAAAGACTTTCCTTTTCTAACATCAATAAAATCAGTGAGTTAATTATATGTTTCGAATGAAACTATCAAGGATGCGCGCCGAGTTATCGGGACTTCCCGCGTATATATAGTAAATAAGAAATAGTCCGCAAAATGCAGCTATACCGTAGAAAACTTGAGCAACCCACCTGACATCTTTAATCCAGTATATATAACCAAATTGAATAAAGATCATCATTAGTGGAATAGACCAAAAAGGGATGTAACGGAATATGAAATATAGGGCATCTAGGAAAGAGGTCATGACTTTATTCTAGCGCAACATCAGTATATCGCAGTAAAAAAAAGCCCCTTAAATAAGGGGCTTTTCGAAATACTTAAATTTTTAATTAATTAAAACATTCCCTTAAGCACATCTAATTTATCGAGCTTTTCCCAAGGAAAAATATCACGGCCAAAGTGACCATAAGCAGAACTAGCTGAGTAAATTGGTCTTAAGAGATCCAATCTATCAATGATCGCCTTTGGTCTCATATCAAAAACTTCATTTACTGCTGCAGTAAGCTTAGTAAGGTCTACCTTTTCAGTACCGTAAGTCTCGACAAGGAAACTCATAGGCTCTGCAACACCAATAGCGTAGGCCACCTGAACTAAAGCTCTATCAGCTAGGCCAGCTGCAACGATATGCTTTGCTGCATGTCTAGCGGCGTAAGCTGCTGAGCGATCAACTTTTGAAGGATCTTTACCAGAGAATGCTCCACCACCGTGAGCACCATGGCCACCGTAAGTATCAACAATAATCTTTCTGCCCGTTAGACCGCAATCTCCCATTGGGCCACCGATAACAAATTTTCCAGTAGGGTTTAGCCAAACTTTCGTATCATTATCCATTAGCTCTGAAGGAATCACTTTATTAATAACTTCTTCTCTTAGAAGTTCACGAACCTGATCTTGTGTCATCTCCTCTGCATGTTGAGTAGAGATAACAATATTTTTTAGTCTCTTAATTTTTCCATCTACATATTCCGCAGAAACTTGCGTCTTACCATCGGCCCTTAAAAGAGTTCCTGGTCCATTTTTACGTATGTCAGTCAAACGCATGGCAAGCTTATGAGAAAGGTCAATTGTATAAGGCATGTAGTTATCAGCCTCATTGATAGCATAACCAAACATCAAGCCCTGATCACCAGCGCCTTGATCCTTATGATCGCCTTCTCCAACATTAACGCCTTGAGCGATATCCGGAGACTGCTTATCAATCGCAACGAGAACACTACAAGTGTTGCAATCAAATCCTTTGTCAGAATGATCGTAGCCAATATCTTTAATTTTACTTCTAACTATTTCTTGGAAATCTACCTGGGCCTTAGTTGTGATCTCGCCAGCAATAACGGCCATTCCCGTTGTAATCATTGTCTCACAAGCAACCCTAGAGTTTGGATCCTCTTTTAACATGGCATCTAGTATGGCATCAGAAATCCCATCGGCCATTTTATCTGGGTGACCTTCAGTAACAGATTCTGAAGTAAATACGTAATCCTTAAGCATGGAAAAACTCCTTTTAATTGAGCTCCCTTAAAAATAACAGGGCGGTACTAAATAAATTTTACTAAATAAATATTACACTAATGGCAGATAATACCTGTGGTACCGCAAATGGACAACATTTAGCTATTAAAAACTTTCCCTAAATGCACCTAAAGTTCATTTTTTTTCAAAGTACTTGAAGTAGTGAGGATTTCTATAAGAGTGAAACAGTTGTGTCTTTGTTTCTAACGCGTACACATCTTTTTTTATCTCAACCACCTTGAATTGGCGGCCTTGGTCATCATAGAAATGATAGCGGTATTTGTAGTCACCTGATCGATAATCTTTGAGAAGGTTAAGCCTCCTTCTCTTTGGCAACAAAACACCGGCCCTCTCCGTAATAGGGTTATAGTCAGACCAGATGCCATCCATGCTTATTCGTCCAAGCATGCTGGCACGAGAGAAATACCTTAAGCCTTTAAAGGGACCCAAGGGATCTTTTAAGCGTTCTATCGCTATCTCTAAATTCTTCTTCCTTAACTTTTTCCCAACACCTGTCATATCAGGACAGGCAACACGGATGGCCCCATGAATGAAATAATAAGTGAAGGAAAACTCCCCTTCTTTGAAGAGAACATTAAGCCATGGGTAATCCTCTAAGGGTCCCTTTTTGCCTTCATCGTTCAGGTAAGGATAGAGAAAATCACTATCAGGAATAAAGTTATACTTAGGATTGTTGACTCTATTTAAAACAACCTGAGAGACATCTTTTCTTTCCAGAGCAAAAGGCGCATCAATACTTCCAACTTCATTGAAGAGAATTGTCGTGACAACATAGAGGGCGCGATAAACCTCTTCCTTCTTGGCCCAAAAGTCATAAACCTCTTCATGTTTTTCATAAACGAATTTCTTTAAGTCGGCCCGCGCCTTGGCTTGGGTTTCTATGATCTGGTCACCTGTTTCATAGTGGCCACCTACTTTAACTCTATTTTTTTTCAGTGATTCATAATATTCGAGCATGCGTGCAACTCGGTCTTCCCATTCCTGTAGTCTCTTTGCCTGCTTCTTAGGACCGCGCTTTAATTGTTTCTCTAAACCATAAAAAGCGGAGTAAAGATCATAACGAATATTTTCAGGAATAAACTCAGGGTTTTCCAACATATGAAGAGAAAGAGTATCTAGCATCGCCCTTAAGAAGGTATCGCTATGAGAGCGGTTAGGGTTCTGAGCACCATCTTGGACAATCTTACGGTAAAAATAGACTTCATTTGCTCTGGCCTTAACCTCTTTCTCTTCTCCCCCCTTAACTTCATCGTAGTTTTCTCTCAGCTCAAAGTGATCAACAGGATAGCGATAGCTTGTAAGAAAAGGGGTCTTTTTCAAAAAATTTAAAAAATCTCGTTTAAAGCTAATAAATAAGTATTTGGACTTATTCTTTACAGAAACCTTTGCAGAGTCGTCTGTAGCTTCCTCATACTGTTCTTTATATTGGATGAGTTGCTCAACGCTACTTTCTAAGACTTTTAATTCTTTTAAAAGCTCTACAAAGTCACTTGTCTTTTCTAATTTTTCTCTCTGACTACGAATCCATTTTCTCTTCTTAATCAGTTCTGGAACAAAGCGATTTAAAGTTTTTCGATCTAACTTTCCATCAACAGACCTTGGCAAATAATGGCCATCACCGCGAAAGCCTCGAAACTTATTCCAAAACTCCTCTTCCATACCAGGACGACAATTTTTCTTAAAAAATTCTTCATGGTGCTTCCAATAATTTTTTCTAATTTGGCCCTCGTTAAGCTTTACAAACTTCGCAAGCTTTCCCAAATCATTTGCAAAAGTATTAAAAGATAAGAATATTGAAAAGAGTAAGATGTATGGCATTAGCGCTCTAACTTTTGAACAAACTCAGATTTCCAGAGACCCAAGCACGTTCCATTACTCAAAATAAGTAAAAGACTATTTTCACTTACCAGCTTATCGATTAGCTCCCTTAAGACTTCAAGATCAACAGCAATATCACTCGGGATACTCACCCCTTTTAATTCCTGCTGTAAAAGGTCAAAATCTAGGTTTTGGGCACTCTTTACTGACGTGGCCCTTTCTGGTTTGGCGAAAATGACATGATTCGCTTGCAGCAATGAGTTTGCAAACTCTTCTTGAAAGATATTACTCCGAGCAGTCGCAGAGTTAGGTTCTAATACAACCACAATTTCTTTATTAGGATACTGGGTTTTAATAGTCTCAATTGTACAAGCGACACTTCTAGGGTGGTGAGCGAAGTCATCAATCACGAGGGCGCCTTTATAAGTTCCACGAATTTCTTGACGACGCTTCACAAACTTGAGGTCTGTGATTGAGGCCCTAATCTCTTCTAGAGAAAGGTTTTCAGCATGAGCGAAAATTATACAAGTACTCAGATTTAAAATATTATGCTCACCAACAACATTGGTTTCAAAGCGCTCCCAATTGCCAGCAAGGTTTATTTCAAAGAGAGTTTTATCGGAACTTTTGTTTAGGGTACGAGGTCCTCTATCGGAATGCTCCCCATAAGGATGCCAATTTCTTTCAGGATATTTAACTTTTATATCTTCCACTCCACTATAGTCGATATTGGCGATGATATGGCCCTTTAGGTTTTGAATCACTGGTTCAAATTCCTTCTTTATGTCTTCGATATCATCAAATATATCTGCATGATCAAATTCTAAGGAAGTTAAAATCATATGATTTAAAGAGTAGCTTCTAAACTTTGATATCTTTTCAAAGTAGGCTGAGTCGTATTCATCGCTTTCAATAAAGAAGTAACGACCATTTCCAAGTTTGGAAGAAGGCTGACCTTCTAAGACTCCGCCAATGAGGTAACCTGGGTTTTGGCCCATCTTTTCAAACATCTGAGAAAGAAAGTAGGTTGTGGTTGTTTTACCGTGAGTTCCCGCCACACCAACGACATTAAAGTCGTGAAGAACAAAGGCTCCTAAGACTGCGGGAAATGAACAGAAAGGAATTCCAGACTCTTCAATTTTACGAGCATCTTCGCCGTTTCGAGGAACAACATTACCCACCACAACTAAATCAAAACTATCCAATGACTTCCAATCAAAGTTCTCGAGATCATGAAGAGGAATTCCAGTATTTTTTAAGTAATCAGACATAGGAGGAAAGAAGTTTAGGTCTCCGCCTTCAACTTCATAACCCTTCTCTCTGAGTAAACAAGCTGCGGCCCCCATTCCGGTGCCACAGATTCTATAGAAGAATATTTTCTTAATGCTCTCTTTTTTGTTTAAGAGACTATTTAGGTCGAGTTTATTATTTAAGTTCACGTACGGGCCTTTATTAGTGAGATTCAACACCCATTCTAATACCAGGCCACCAAGGGTCCAAGCCGGAAAAGTAATTCTTTGGAGATATTTTCTAGCGTAAGTTGATTTTTCTTAAAGGACTGCGAGGAAGCTTCTTCTCATCACGTACGTCACCTTCAAAAACCAATATTTCACTCGGCTTCTTAGGGTTTCTAGCATAGGTAAGAAATGCATCTCCTTCAGCATCAATTAACTGAACAAACATTACTGAATCAGGGTCAGCAGCACCAATTCCCATAACTTCTTTTTGGCGCGGGTATTTATAAGAAAACTCCGGTCTCAACTGTTTTAATCGGGATAACTCCACATCTTTGTTGGCCTGCTTCAATCCCACGACAACTCTTGATTTAAGAAGATGTTGATAATCCCAGTGTTTGCCGTAGGGAGCAACAACCATGGCCCCCATAGCGAAGGCCCGGCCGACTTCCCACTTTTCAGAGAGCGAATAACCATAACTTACAGGATAGAGTTCCCCTGATTCAGAATGATCTTTTGCCATACGCACTAGCCCACCATTAACAAGATTATTATTATAATTGGCCCAATCAAGTAGAAGCTCGTCTTGTAGACGTTCTGAATTGTCCGTAAAACCCATCGTTCTATTTGATACAAATTGATAGTGAAGAGACTCAAACATCGAAACGATTTCACTCTCTTCAACTTCTTCCGTGCGTGAGAGTCCTCTCCATAAGGTTTGATCTTTATACCAACGCTTCATTTTATAATTCCATTTCTCTGGATCTAAAAAACTGCGATTGCCAAAAGTTTCAATAAAATCCTGGTCGACAAGTTCAAGGCCAATAATTTCATCCCCAAACTTAGCGTGTCTGTAGTGCATATTCGAGTTTTGAGCGAATTCAATATACTTTTTAATCAATCCATCCAAAACATCATTAGGGTTCGATTCAAACTGGGCCATAAGCTCATCATCATTAAGAAGCTTAGTATTTACAAACTCAGCAAATTGGCCTGTTTTAACATCAACGAGTTTATGATTCGCTATTGTCTTCTTTGGTTTTTGACTACGAAAAGTACGGCCATATTTACGTGGAGTTTTTGGATAAAGAAGTTCTGGGGTAGCACCAAGACGAAGACCTTGCTCTAGCCTCTTTGTTAATTGTGTGTAGAGTGCGTGGGAGCTATAAACCCCTTGAGTTATCTGGTCTGTCCATTCATCGAGAGAGTTATAAATATCGTTATTGACGTCCACCATTCGTGGAGGTGGTAACCCCTCTAACCAAAAAGGGTAATAAAGTGAGAATTGTCTAATCGAGCGCCCATTACCATCATAGAAAGGATGGATAGAAACCATGCTTCGTTGAAATTCTGCGACTAGCTTGGCAAACTTTTTAAATCCAGCAACAGACTTTATCGTGCCGATCTGATCTCTTTGTTTAACAAACCAATCGAGCAGATCTTCTGTCAGTTGATTGATGAGCCTTCCCGTCAAATCCCCAAAGTCGCCGCCCTGGCCGGCCTGAAACTTAACAAGATCATCATGGAGGTCCCTATTGCTCCTTTTTACCATTTCCATTATTTCAGGAGTATTCTTAGTCGCATTAGGGTAGCCAATTTGACCTGTATAACCCTTATTACCTGCGAATAATTCGGTGGCGTTGATATAAGGGTTATCTACTAAAGCTTGATATTGCTTTTCATTAATTTCATAACCCGTGGGAACATTTCCAATAATATCTTCTTTTCTGAAAACACCAATTCTCTCTGCAGGAATTCCATCAATAGCACCACTCATCATTCTCTTGTGAACTTCCTTAAGAGTGTTGATATTAATTACTGGTTTATTTTCAAAGAGATACTTAGTCGCCTTCATATAATTTTGAAAGGCCCGTCCGCCACCTGTATTTGAATAAAGATCGAAAATTGACTCCGAAAAAAGTCGCCCATCGCCAAGATGAATGTCATTTAAGACATTAAAGGCGTGTGAATAATCGATAAAAAGAAGAGCATCTAAATTCTTCTCAACAATCTTAGACTTTGCACTCGGATATTCTTTTTTTAACGCTTTTAGAAAACGCTTTCTTGTGAGGATAAATTTAATTTGAAGAACTTCTGTGATTAATTCTTTGCAGGTAAAGTTTTCAGCGGCAGGCCCACGTCTTCCACTTAATCCAGTGGAACTACAAGCTTGAAATAAAAGCGCCGCTATAACCAATCGAATAAGCGTATTTCTCATAAAATACCTATTATAAGTTCTTTAATAAGAGCTTATCGGTACTTGAGTAAAAGACTTGAGAATAACATCTAAGCAGCTATAATTACTGCCAAAGAAGGGCACCAAGGGACTGTCTTAGCTTAGTCAGCTCTTGGCGATGGTACCAGTATTTCTTGGTAGAATTTGTGAGTAAACACCAGCCCTTTCCTGAATCTGCATCGATCCAAACACTTGTGCCAGTAAAGCCCAAGTGACCAAAGGTATGAGAAGGGCAACCAACTCCTGCTAAAGAAACGTTAGGGTCTTCAACAGTGTCCCAACCATAGAGGTAACGCTCTACCCTCGACTCTTTAAAAGATCGACTCATGTGTTTCAAGAGGCCGTATTGATTTTCCAAATTAAAGAGACTTTCAATAGTTCCAGTAAGGGTTCCAAAAAGGCCTGCATGGGAACAAAAGCGATTTATCTTAAAACAGTTATCGTCATTGACTTCACCGTTGATAACTTCCCTCTGCCTAAAACCTGTATCTGGGCAAATAGCATGTGCTGGCATGTCTTTCCAAAAGCAAAGCTCCTTATGCCAATAACCACTTACCAAGTCTTTAAGATTTTTTCCCTCTTGCTCTTCAATCATAAGCATCAGGCGCAACATAGATAAATCAGAATATTCCGTTGAAGAATCTTTAATGGGAAATTTAAGAACAGTTTCCTGCCAAGACTTCTTACCAAGTATTGCCCAACGAGGAAGACCTCCCCTATGCTCTAGTAAAAGGCGTTTATCGCCTTCAAATAAGCTCGGGTTCATGGTGGCCAAAGCCCCCATAGTCATTGCTTTGGTAATACTAGCAAGATCAAAATAAAAATTTTCAAGAGATTTCTCAACACCTTGATGAAACTCAAGAAAATCCTTCTCTCCCGACTTCAGATTAAAAAAACATAGGCCCAAATGATCAAAATCTTGAGCAGGCCAACTCGCTAATATGATTTTCCGTGCTCTGTCTTTCAACTGTTCTTAAGGGCAGATTGAGCCGCTGCTAAACGAGCAATCGGTACTCTAAAAGGTGAACAACTAACATAATCCAAACCTGCACGATGACAAAAGTCTATTGAACTTGGTTCTCCACCATGCTCACCACAAATACCCATATGCATAGATGAGTTAGTTTTTCTTCCCTCTCTAACAGCATGAGTTACTAAGAAGCCTACACCTTCTTGGTCCAAGGCAACGAAAGGATCGTGGCGCATTAGCTCACGTCTCTGATATTCCGGTAAAAACTTCCCAGAGTCATCACGAGATAGACCATAAGTTGTTTGAGTAAGATCATTGGTTCCAAAAGAGAAAAAATCAGCATGCTTGGCTATCTCTGCGGCCGTAATGGCTGCGCGTGGCAGCTCAATCATAGTTCCAATTTTTGTATTAACTTCTTTTCCTTTTTCTTTCCAGACAGCTTTTAAAACTTCTTCGACTTCCCCTCTTAGAAATTTCAACTCTCCAGAGAGACCAACTAAAGGAATCATAATTTCAGGCAATACATCAATGCCTTCTTCAACAACAACAACAACAGCGGCTTCGGCTATTGCTCTTACTTGCATTTTATAAATTTCAGGATAAGTAACAGCTAAACGACAACCACGATGTCCCAACATAGGATTAAATTCATGAAGCTTTTCAGCACGAGCTTCAACTTCTTCAAGACTTATCTTTAAATATTCAGCCAATTCAAGCTTTTCATCTTTATGATGAGGAAGAAATTCATGAAGAGGAGGATCTAAAAGACGAATATTTACCGGCTTGCCTTTCATTTTCCTAAAGATCGCCTCAAAATCAGATTTCTGAAAAGGAAGAATTTTCGTTAAGGCCTTCTCTCTTTCCTCGAGTGTTTGAGAGAAAATCATTTCTCTCACAGCTAAAATTCTCTCAGGCGCAAAGAACATATGCTCCGTTCGACATAGACCAATCCCCTCTGCACCAAATTTTAGAGCGACCTCTGTATCCTCGGGGTTATCAGCATTCGTTCGCACACCTAATGTTCTAAATTCATCCGCCCATCTCATAAAAGAAGCAAACTCCTCACTAATTTTGGCAGAGATTGTAGGGACAATACCTTTCATTATTTCACCAGTGGCCCCATCTATGGTTAGAGGGTCACCTTCTTTAAATGTTTCACTACCAATTTTTACTGTTTGTTCAGCATAGTTAATGGTCATGTCAGAACAGCCGGCCACACAAGGCTTGCCCATCCCTCTTGCAACAACAGCAGCATGAGAAGTCATTCCACCTCTCGCTGTTAAAATTCCTTGAGCCGCAACCATACCCGAAATATCTTCGGGAGAAGTCTCTTGCCTAACCAACAAAACTTTAATGCCATTTTCAGCCTTCAAGGATGCTGCCTCAGAGGAAAAACATATCGTGCCAGACGCTGCTCCAGGAGAAGCGGGCAGGCCAGAAGCTAATAATTGAGTTTTGGCATTCGGGTCTAAGCGCGGATGAAGTAGCTGATTTAGATCTTCAGGATTAATTCTTAAGATGGCCTCTTTCTTACTGAGGATTCCCTCTGTCACTAAGTCCGCAGCAATAGTAATTGCCGCTGCAGCTGTCCTTTTTCCATTTCTTGTTTGAAGGATATAAAGCTTCGCATTTTCAATAGTAAACTCGATATCTTGCATGTCTTTATAGTGCGCTTCAAGCTTTTGATAAATATCAACAAGAGTATTATAGGAAGATGATTGCACTTCCTCTAAGGTCTTTAGCTTTTTATTGGATTCATTTTTTGAATATTCATTAATAGGTGCGGGCGTTCTAATCCCCGCCACAACATCCTCACCCTGAGCATTCATGAGGTATTCCCCAAAGAATACTTTTTTACCGGTACTTGGGTCACGCGTGAAACAAACACCTGTGCCTGATTCTTCGCCCATATTTCCAAAGACCATAGACTGCACGTTAACTGCCGTTCCCCACTCATGAGGAATGTCATTTATTTCACGGTACTTTATGGCCCGTGGATTATTCCAAGAACCAAATACGGCGGCAACTGCTTGCCAAAGCTGATCCATAGGACTTGTTGGAAAGGTCTTGCCCGTCTCTTCTAAGATGATTTTCTTATAAACAACGATAAGCTCTTGCCAATCTTCTGACGTAAGCTCGGTATCTTCTTTTACGCCTCTTGCTTCTTTCAAATCCTCAAGTGTTGCCTCAAGCATGGAAACATTGAAGCCCATTACGACATTGGCGTACATTTGAATAAAGCGACGGTAGCTGTCCCATGCAAAGCGAGGATTTCCCGTCTGTTTTGCCAGGCCCTGCACTGAATTATCATTCATGCCCAGGTTTAAAACGGTGTCCATCATTCCGGGCATGGAAGCACGGGCCCCTGAGCGAACAGAAAAGAGAAGAGGATTTTCATCATCACCAAATGACTTTCCCGTTACTTTCTCAACTTGCTCTAAGGCCTCTCTCACTTGAGAGCTGATTTCATCATTTATTTTTTGACCACTTTTATCGTAATCCAAGCAAGCTTCGGTAGTAACCGTAAAACCAGGAGGAACTGGTAGGCCCAATGAGCTCATCTCAGCCAGATTAGCACCCTTGCCACCTAGCAAGGGTTTCATTTCCCTATTTCCTTCAGTATTTTCAGCGCTAAAGCTGTACACCCATTTCGTCATAATCTTGGCCTTTAAAACTTTAATTTATCTCTTAAGTATCCCGCGACATTTTCCATCGGAACTCGTTCTTGTGTCATAGCATCTCGGTCCCGAATGGTTACCGTTCCATCTTCTAATGTGTCGTAATCAATAGTCACACAATAGGGAGTTCCAATCTCATCTTGGCGACGATAGCGTTTACCAATAGAGCCAGCAACATCAAACTCAGACATATAGTCTTGCTGAAGATCTTGAAAAAGGTTACGGGCCTTTTCTTCTAATCCATCTTTTTTCATAAGAGGTAGAACTGCTACTTTTATAGGAGCGACCTTAGGGTCAAGCTTAAGAACCACACGTTCCTTTTCCTTATCTCCTTCAAACTCTTTACGGTAGGCATCGCACATGATGGATAAAGTACAACGGTCTAGACCAACAGATGTTTCAACAACATATGGAATATATTTTTTATTACCGTCAGTTTGATCGACGTACTTTTGAGACTTCCCAGAGAATTCTTCATGACGGCCAAGATCGAAATCCGTACGAGAGTGGATCCCCTCCATCTCGTCCCATCCCTGAGGAAATTCATACTCAATATCGAAAGCGCGATCAGCATAGTGTGCCAACTCGGTTCCCTTATGCTCATGCCAACGCAGTTTTTCTTTGCGAATACCATTGGCGAGGTGCCAGGCCAATCTTGTTTCTTGCCATTTCTCGAAGGCTTCACTTTGAGTTCCGGGTTTTACAAAATATTGCATTTCCATTTGTTCGAATTCACGCATTCTAAAAATAAAGTTACCTGGAGTAATTTCATTACGAAAGGCCTTCCCCACTTGGGCAATACCAAAAGGAAGCTTCATTCGTAGTGAGGACTGAACATTTTGAAAGTTTGTGAAAATTCCTTGAGCCGTTTCTGGTCGTAGATAAACAGTGGAAGAAGTATCTTCAACTGGACCCATTTGGGTTTTAAACATCAAATTAAAATCTCGTGGTTCAGTAAACTTCTCTTTTGTTCCACAATTTGGGCACGGCTTACTTGTATCAATTTTATCAGCACGAAAACGATTCTTACATTCTTTACAATCAACCATCGGATCACTAAATCCATCAACGTGACCCGAAGCTTTCCAAACCATTGGGTTCATCAGAATTGAAGAATCAATACCTACAACATCTTCTCTGTAAGTCATGGATTTCCACCAGCGATTTTGGAGATTTTTCTTAAGTTCAATCCCCAAAGGTCCGTAGTCGTAACAGCCACCTACACCTCCATAAATTTCTGAACTTTGAAATAAAAAACCACGGCGCTTACATAGGCTTGAAAGGTCGCCCATCGACTTCAAATTACTTTCTGACACACTGCTCTCCTAAATTTGATGATCTAGCGGAACTATACCTTAAAGGGCAAAAAGGTAAAAGATTAAGGGCATGAGAACCTGCAGTTTAGACACTGCGCAATAGCAAGAATTCAAAGTAAAGATTACAAACTCAACTCATGTACATGGGCAGGCTTCATACTTATAGGTACGCATTAGGTATGAACTTATCAAATATCCTAAAAATAGTGTCGATAATCCTAATTTCCAACCCTTCTTTGGCGATTGTGAAAGCGAAAAATATCCTTATTCCAGAAGATCCAAAGGCGATTTTTGCCAGTGACAATCGTCGAGACTTCTACCAAATGCCCATGAAATTTAAAAATATGGCCAGTGGTGTAGGGAGTTGGACTTCGCCCTTTTTTGTAGAGGAGATCGGAAACCTTCTTAAGCTAGATTTTCCCACCATGACAGATCATTATGCTCTATGCCCTTCGGAAAAATTTGCAGGACAAGTAACATCAATGATTTCCTGTACCGGATTTCTTATCAGTGAAGACCTCTTTCTTACTGCAGGTCATTGCATGGTAAACGCCGGAAGTGCCAGAAATGAAGTAACCGCCATGTGTAGTGATTTCAACTGGCTCTTTGATTATTTCTTAAAGGAAGCTAACCAAGACATCCTTAGTATTTTACCAAAAGAAAACCTAGCAAACTGCCAAGAGGTCCTCTTTGCTGAAAACACGGGAGAGGATGAAAATAGAATGGACTTCGCTCTCATTCGCCTAAAAACGAAATACCCAAAGCGCCATCATTTTAAAATTTCAAAGAAAACTATTACTCCAAGCATGCCTGTTCACATTATGGGCTTTCCCTCCGGACTTCCTCTAAAGTACGCCGGTAGCGCTTTTGTTCAGAATATGAGGAAGGGCCCTCAATATTTTGAAGCAAACCTAGATGCTGTTGGTGGCAACAGTGGCTCTCCTGTTCTGAATGATCAGGGTGAAGCAGTAGGAATTTTAGTGCGAGGAAATGCTGACTTTTACGTCGATAAATCAGCTGATTGTGATCGTTGGAATCTATGCAATACTACGGGCAAGCGCTGTAGTAATGGAATTCAGGAAGAAGACTGGAACAATGGTATGCATATTCAAAAATTTAGCCCTGAGTTCTTAAAGCTTTTAGCGCCTTATTTAAACTAGGCTATTGAGAGAGTTCATAGAGTTTTGCGTACTCTCCGCCAAGAGCACAAAGTTCCTTATGAGTTCCCTCTTCAACTAAAGAACCTTCATGAAGAACGTAGATTCGGTCGTAATCTTGAATCGTCGACAGACGATGAGCAACCGCGATAACCGTTTTATGACCAGCGAGGTTTTCAAGAGCTTTTTGAACAACTTTTTCTGATTCATTATCAAGAGCAGAAGTCGCCTCATCAAAAAGAAGGATAGGACTCTCTTGAAGATAGGCACGAGCAATAGTGATCCTTTGCTGCTGACCACCTGATAAGCGGGTGCCTCGATCCCCAACAATCGTCTCAAGACCATCAGGAAGCTTATTGATAAACTCATCACAGTAGGCAACATTTAACGCCTCAGCAATTTGCTCATCACTAAAGTTTTTTCCTAAGCACAAATTATTAAGAATCGTATCGTTAAAAAGAAAGATATCTTGGCTGACAAGACCAAAGAAACTGCGAAGCCCATGAAGACTGTAGTCTTGTAAAGGCTTACCATCGATCAGTACTCTTCCTTCACTAAAAGGATAGAGACCTAGAAGTAAATTTATGAGGGTCGACTTACCTGAGCCAGAGAGTCCCACAAGAGCAATTTTCTCACCCTTATTAACTTTTAAATTAAGGTTCTTAATGACATCACCTTCGCCATAAGAAAACTTTAGTCCCTCAACAATAATTCCTTCAGAAAACTCCGCTTCAGAAATAAGACCTTGATCAACTTCTTCAGGAGTATCTAAAAGTTTGTGAATTCGTTCACTGGCCGCTTGCGCTTGAGAGAGTTTAACATTTGCCTGAGAAAATTTTCGAATCGGATCCATAAAAAGGGCCAAAGCAGCAATGAAAGAGATGAACTCTCCTATTGTTGTCTCTCCAATTTGAATACGATGATGAGCAAAAACAATCACTCCAGCAAAGGCCATGGCACCAATAACTTCAACGAAAGGATGGGCCATCTCCTCTACAAAAGTCGTTCTCATTTGTGCCGTAAAGAAACTCTTTTGAGTCTTTGCAAAACGACTAAAGACAAAATTTTGTAAATTAAAAGCTTTTGTAATTTTATGAGCACTGATTCCCTCAGCAATGCTGTGGGTAAGTTCCCCTTGCTCTCTTTGAATATCACCCTGATTCTTTTTTACTTTTCTGCCACTGACACCAAAGATTGTGATGAGAAAAGGCGCTAAAACAAAAATGATAATTGTTAATTGCCAGTCGGCCCAAAAGGCCATGCTCAAATAAACGACGGCCTTTAGAGGTTCTCTGATAAGATCAATCGTTGCCTTAAAGCCTTGGGCAAATATATTCGTGTCATTTAAAATATGGGAAATTAGATCACCTTGTTTGCTTTTTCCAAAAAAGCTGGCCGGTAGTCTCATAAGCTTTGAAAAAATTTCCTCACGAACCGAGCAGGTCGCGCGATCCATAATATAGCGCAACCAATAAAAGTGAAAGAAACGACAGGGAAAGTTAAGTAGTCCTAGTGCCAACAACTGAAGTGCGAGAATCAAAGCGTCTTCTCGACTTGCGCTCGCACTTAAGCCTCTATCAAAAAGTGGCTTAACCAATGAAACTTGAGCCCCGCCAATTGCGGCGAGAGCAAAAGATAAAAGAATGGCCCCTAGAGCTCGCCTCTTATGAGGCGCAATGTAGGGGTAGAGTTTAAAACGAACGAGATCAAACATATATTCCAATTCTAAAGATTAAAGACACTCAATGTCAAAAATCATAAGACCATCTTCAAACTTTTAAAGTTATGGGGTTGAAACTGAAACTGATAATAGAAATAATTTAAGAGGGTATGAACAACATCCCGGTTTTCCAACTTAAGCTCATTAAGCTCCTGGTAACGCTGATTCGCCACACTTCCCAAAAGCTCCCAAAGCTCACGTCCCTCTCTTGAAGAACTCGTGACAGCACCTTCAATTTGAGTCGTGCACTCACCACAAGAAAATCCTCCGTGATCAGTTACCAAATAAATTTGAGCTAACTTTTCTAAAGGGCAATCACAAAAGGTGCAGTTATCGCGAATGGGAAACACACCCTGCTCAATAAGGAGCTTCCCTAAGAAAATAGTTAATTCACTATAAGGATCACACTTCTTTACCTTGGTTCTCTCTTCAAGGTGTACGACGGCATTACTGAGCACTCGAAACAGTCCCTCCATCGTGTCATCAAACTCACTATGGCTATCGTGTAAACTTTCTTCAGGACTAATATTAGACATGATCTCTAGAAATAAGCACATCAAAGAAAAGGCGCGATGATTTAGGCGAATGTGCTCATAGCTCCAAAGAGGTAACCATTCCTTGGCCCGGTGAAGATCACTGGTAGAGCGAGTGTGACCAAGCTCGACTTTCATCATATAGCCTAGCTCCAAAGTGGAGGCCTTATGCTTCTTTCCACCACCTTGTCCGCCGTAAAATAGTACAGAGAGAGAGCGACCACTCCTTAATAGAAGCGTGCCAATGACGTGCCTTTCCTGAAAAGGAATCTTTCGCGTGAGGATTCCCTCTATTTTTGTTTTCACTCCACCACCCTAGCAAATCGGGCTGAAGCTGTCCTGAAAGAAGCCAAGCAAGAATGGTTTCCCATAGACACCAATGATGCCAAGATTTAAGAGGCGTTGCCGCTACAAGGAGTACCCTGTGGCGCCCTGCAAGAGCTAAACAGGAGGAATGGCGCCAAAGACAAAAGGGAATAAAAAGCTCTTGGCCGCTCTCTTTTGGCCAACGTCGTGGATCTTTCAAAATGAGTCCTCGACGATCCTCTCCCTCGTAGCGCTTTAAAATAAGCAACGGATTAGAAACAATAGGAATTATAGGAACCTTCTCTTTATAAAGACTCTGCAGGAGCTGCCAATCTCCAAAGGACTTTTCAAAAATATATTCTTCCTTTTTTAATGAAAAGGATTGATAAAAATAATGAATCCCCTGGGTTCCCCTGAAGTGTTGCCGCATAGGTTCATATTGGTTCGCGGCGAAACTTGGCCATTGATCCCACCAAATAATTGGGGCCTCAACTTCACCCCATAAATACCAATTAAAAGGATTAAGAACCCAAGGAATTCCAAGAGCTTCTGCCTTTTGTCTGCGAATGGGGCAAAAGCTTATAAAAATAAGATTTCTATCTTGAAAGCATTCTTGGATTTTTTCCAAAAACCTCCACGAAAGACCCAGCTGCTGCACCCTAATTAGGTAGAATTGATCAACCACAGGACTCCTTTCTTGCTGTTTTTCCAAGTGGCCGCTATCTTGGCGTGTTTCAAGTCCTTAATTTAAGTGAGCTATAGTGAATCGAGTTATCCTAGAAAACCAACAAGAACGCCAAAATGAGGAAGTACCTTCCCAAGAAGAAAGTGAATTCGTCTTGCGCGATCCTGAGGTCACAGATCACATTATCTCTCATCTAAAAGCAGAAGTTGATTCTAGAATAAAAGTCATCGTTCTCGGAAGAGGTATTGGCGAGGCCACTATCAAGGACATTATCGAAAATGAGGTTCACCTCGAAGTTGAATCTCTTCGGGCCGGAAGCGCTCAACCTTATCAATTACTAGTTGCCGCCTCAAGGCCTCCAACTATAAAGAAGGTTATCGAACATGGCACCTCCATGGGGGTGAGGGAATTTATCTTTTTCAAGGCAGACCTAAGTGAAAAAAGTTACCTTACCAGTAAGGTTTTTGAAAAAGAGTCCCTTCACCAATTAACAAAGCTTGGCCTGGCCCAAGGTGCTGTATTTGCGGACCGACCTAATATATCAATTGTTTCAAACCTTAATGAAGCAATTGAGTTGGCCCATGGAAAACGCTTTATTCTCTCCCTTGAGGCAAAGAACACCTTTATGGACTACAACCTAGCTCCTAAAGATCAAATTTCACTCGCCATAGGTCCTGAGAGGGGCTGGACAACACAGGAAGAAGAACTCCTAGAGTCACAAAGTTTTCAAAAGGTCTTTCTTGGACCTTCAGTATTAAGAGTAGAAATCGCGACCTTTGCAGCTCTTGGACAATTGGCAATGATGCGCGCAAGAAGCTAGAATACATCTATGTCTTCAAACCTCTCTGGTTTTACATTCATTAAAAATGGTCTCACGTTGGGTTATCCCATAAAAGAATCTGTTGAAAGTATTGCTCCTCTTTGTGACGAGGTCATTATTAATGTAGGTTTTGATGATCCTGAATGTAAGAGAGATGACGGCACCTGGGAATATCTTCAAAAAAACTTTCCCGATAAAAAATATAAATTCTTAAAATCTTTTTGGGACCCCGAGCTCACAAGTCGTGGACTAATCTTAAGCCAGCAAACAAATATCGCTTTAGCAGAGTGCCAGGGAAAATATTGTCAGTACATTCAAGGGGACGAAGCCGTCCACGAAAATGACTTTGACCATATCAAAAAAGGTCTAATGCATATGGACCAAGACAAAGAGGTCCTCGGTTTGATTTATCAATACCGACATTTCTATGGAAGTCCACAAATTCTAAAACACACTCGCAATACTTACCGCAGAGAAGTTCGCCTTATCAGAAATGGTGAGGGCATAAAATCTTATTTAGATGCCCAAGGCTTTAAAGGGCCAAATGGCGAAAAGATTAAATGCTTAGAAACTCCTGCCCGTATTTTTCATTATGGTTGGGCCAGAAAATCACAGCTTATGAATGAAAAGGTAAAAGCATTCAACAAGCTTTATCACGGTAATGATCACGAATCGAAAGAATTCAATTATCAAAGAATTTGGGGCCTAAAGAGCTTTGAAGAACGCCATCCATTAGTAATGGAAAAGTGGATTGCTGATAATCAAGAAAACCTAGACATCCTCGCTCTTCCCCTCGCTTTTGAATGGAAAAACGTGGGGTTGGCAATATCTGATGCCCTAGAAAGCTTGACCGGCTACCGCATAGGCGAGTATAAAAATTTTAAAAAGATAGGGAGTATTAAATGATTCGCCAGCTTGAAAAATTATTTGATGACAATGTTCGTCCTGCACTTGCCGCCCATGGAGGCGACATTGAACTTATCGACGTCGACAACAATAAGGTTTACGTTAAAATGACAGGGGGCTGTCAGGGTTGCTCAAGTTCACAGGCGACTTTAACTGACGGTGTGGAGAGATTAATTAAACAAAATTTCCCTGAAATTGAAAAAGTTATTGATCTTACTGACCACGACTCTGGCGATAACCCTTACTTCAAGTAATTGCCAGAAGGCTCCCTCTAAAGATTAGAAAAAGTATTCCTATAAAAATCAAGATCATGACAGCTCTTTTCATAAGACCTGTTTTCTTTTCATCGGGTTTCAAAACTTCCCGTTGAATGTGGCGTAGAAGAAGAACTCCCTCTTCGCTATCACTTCCTTCAATTAAACTTTTGATGTTCTTTTCTCTAAAATTCCAAACCTCTTCGTAGACAATCGAATTGTACCTTTCAGCTGGCGACATATTAAATATTTTCTCAAGACAAAAAACTCTAAAGTCTGGAGCTAAGCGATAGAGATCATCAAAGTCTTCAATAACCATGGTCTTCAGAGGAACAGAATAGGCACCATCTCTTTCTACTTCACTTCTCCAATACCCCAAAATAAATTCAAAGCTAGCGACAAGAGGAAGAGCGCCTTTTTCATTGAAGAGTTTAGGAAATATTTCTCGGGTTAGTATTTTTCTATCATCCTCAGTTTCACCAAGAAATAGGATAAATGTCCAAATTTTCTTTAATTCATCTTGGTTATAGACGACCACTAGGCCCTAACTTTTCTTAACAAAATAAAGCTAACATCATCATCCTTGCGCCAGTCATCTCCGCGATCACGACAAAGCTGGCAAAGCTTTTCAAAGCCTTCTTCAAATGAGCCACTTCCAACATGAGAATGTAGGGTTTCATGCGAAATATTATCGAATATTCCGTCAGAGCCAACAATCACGGTAAAGCCTTTCTTTAAAGTAACTTTACTCGCGACCTCAATGCGAAGATGCTCGTCTCCAATTAAGTTATTTACAATATTACGATCATTATGATCTAGACCTTCTTCTTGAGAAAGCATTCCTGCCTCTACCGCATAGCCAACTGGAGATTGGGGAATATTATTATAAATAATTTCCCCGGCATTATTATAATACTGAACTTCAGAGTCCCCTACTGAGTAGGAGCGTAAATCATTTGCAAAGAGGGCCGCAAAAGAGAGAGTCGTGAAAGCTTCAGGATATTTTTCTCTTACCTTATTATTGGCACTTTCAATTAAAGAGATGAGCTGAACATCAGCGGACTTAGTTCCTCTGACATGTTGAAAGATCGTTTCTCCAACAGAGTAGCTCGCTTCCATACCGTTAGGGTGGCCACCAGCACCATCGGCAACGCCAAAAATACAAAAGTCATCTTGGGCCATAATGAAAAGAGTATCTTGGTTTTCAGAGCCCTTTGTTTTATTTTTTTGAATAAAGTAACCAATACGATAGTCTCCCCAATCGAGAATATCCTGAGTGTCCTCTTCTATGTTGTGAAGAAAAAGTTCTAGGCTATTTTCCATTAGGTCTCCAATTCAAAGTTTCTAGATGAACTCTTAAATGCGACACAGTTTTATATTCTTTAAGGATTAAGCCTCTTTTTAGCCCTTTAATAATGTCTTTTATTTCTTGTGGGTGATTTTTATAAGCTTTTTGGCCACCGAGGCATTCAAAAAAGAGATTAATCATTTTGATGATGTCTTCATCACGATTATCTTTCTTGGAGTCACCCCAATGGTGCATATCAATGACTTTTAAATCAAAACCTAATCCGGCCCTTTTAATGATGATATTATCAAGATGAAGGTCCCCATGATACTCACCATTGAGATGAATGCTCTCAACCCCTAAGGCAAGTGCATACAAAAGGTGAAGTCCTTGAAAGACACCAATTCTTCCACCACGGTGGCGCTTAATAAAAGTAGATAGAATCTCGCCCTCAATGAACTCTGAAATTAGACAAGCAACTTTATGTCCCCTAATCGTTAAAATTTCATGAGTGTGATAATTCATCACAATTGGACAGAATGCTAATTTATTTAATTTCTTTGCGTAGCGTGTGGACACTTTTAGCTTTTGATTTCTATGAGGATAGAAAAACTTGGCTGCTCGACAAATGCCGGTATGAAGTTCTTGGACTTTATAGACCTCTCCTTCCCAACCAGCACCTAGCTTTTCCATCACAGTATAACGAGCTGCTAATGAGCGCCCCTTTTTAAAATCAAATTCTTCTAATTTTTCTATCATTTAAATACCTTGACCGATTTTCTAACGGTCTCAATTCTTTCCATATCTAAATCAATAATATATTGCCCTTCGCCTTCTTCAGCATCAAGGAGCACATCACCCCAAGGATCAACAACAAGGGAGTGACCATAGGTTTGAATTCTTTCATTGTGGCGGCCCCATTGAGCGGCAGCAACTACAAAGCATTGATTCTCAATGGCCCTGGCCCTAACCAGCGTATGCCAATGGGCCTTGCCCGTTGGTACAGTAAAAGCGGATGCAAAAGTTAAAAGCTGAGCCCCTTCTCTAACATATTGGCGGGCCATTTCTGGGTAGCGAAGATCAAAACAAATTCCCAGACCAATTTTTATTCCTTCAACGTTTATAAGCTGGGGCGTATTTCCTGGCGTGTATATGTCCGCCTCATCAATGGATTTACGTTGGCCTTCTTTTTGGATGTCACAGCTAAAGAGATTTATTTTATCGTAGTGGCCTAAAGATTGACCTTGAGAATCAAAATTATAAGCGCGATTCACAACGTTTCCATTAAGTTTAGTCGCGGCCGAGCCTCCAACTAAACTTAAACCATAGTCTTTCGCAATCTTTGAAATATTTTGGTAGTGCTCGTTATGATCTTCCACAAGAAAAGGAATAGGCTTAAGCCCATCGCTCATAGAATAAAAACATTCCGGTAAAAATAGGATTTTTGCCTTTTCATTAGCAGCTTTTTCAGCAAAAGAACGCACAACCTTTAGGTTCTCATGAAAGTCTTCCAATGACTTCATCTGCAAAACAGCAATTCTCATGGAATGACCTCTTTATTAAATATGCTTACCGATAGCATAGTAAGAAAAGCCTGCTTCCTGAGTTTTCAATGTATCGAATAGGTTTCTTGCATCAAAAACTACAGGTGTTTTCAAAGCTGCTTTCATCTTTGCATAATCGGGATTTCTAAACTCACGCCACTCAGTCATAGTGATAAGGCCATCACAACCTTCCATAACCTCATACATATCTGCGATCGGATGAAGTTTACCATTTGTCACCGGGTATTCTTCCATCATTTTCAAGTAATTATCAGAGGCAACAGGATCATAAAAACGAACTTCTGCTCCGGCCGTCACGAGGGCACGGGCCATCGCAATTGCCGATGTTTCTCTGACGTCATCTGTGTTCGCCTTAAAAGCGACACCCCAAAAAGCAAAAGACTTGCCTTTTAAGTCTCCGGCAAAATGATTCTTCATTTTATCAAACATTACGGTTTTTTGATTATCATTAACATCCTCGGCAGCTTGGACTATTTTAAGCTCCGTACCATACTCTTTAGCAGTATAAATCAGCGCCTTCACATCTTTTGGAAAGCAAGAACCACCGTAGCCAGGACCAGGATAAAGAAAGTGTTTCCCGATACGGATATCAGAACTAATTCCCTTTCTTACCTGTTCAACGTCAGCTCCTGTCTTGTCACAAAGATTCGCTATTTCGTTGATAAAAGAAATCTTGGTCGCCAAAAAGCAGTTCGCCGCATACTTTGTCATCTCTGCAGACAAGTTACTCACATGATAAATAGGATTCCCTTGGCGCAGTAAGGGCGCATAGAGCTCATCCATTTGTTTAGCAGCGAATTCCTCTTGCGAGCCAATGATCACACGATCTGGTCTCATAAAGTCTTCAATGGCCGAACCTTCTTTTAAAAATTCGGGATTATTAACAAGATAGAATTCTTTCTGAGTCTTTTGAGAGATTAGATCACGGATACGGTTACCAGTTCCAACAGGAACAGTAGATTTAATAACCACTACCGCCTTATCTTTTAAATTATTGGCCACTGATTCAGCAGCACTTTCTAGATAAGAAAGATCCGCATTTCCATCATCACCACTTGGTGTACCGACGGCCAAGAAAATTACGTCCGCATGAGCGCAGGAATCATAACTTGTAGAAAATTTTAAACGATTGGCCTTAATATTTCTTCCAAGAAGATCATTTAATCCAGGCTCATATATAGGAGACTTTCCGTCTTTTAAGAGATCAATTTTTCGGGGGTCTATGTCAATGCAAGTCACATGGTGACCAATTTCTGCAAAACAAGTTCCACTGACTAATCCAACATAACCAGTACCAATTACTGAAACATCCATCATTGTAAAAATCCTTTTAAATTTTTGACTTTAATTTAACCACATTTATCTTAACGAATAACACCAAGACTGGCATTATAGTTCTTTAAAAACACTCTCAGCAATGTGCTCAACCTAAGGATAGATTTTGCGCGACTCGCTAAAAATGGCCTTAAAAGTCATCCTGGCCGTGGCCATTGTGACTTGGCTCTTAAAAAGTGGAAAACTCGACTTTTCTCTCATCGCTGAATCCTTCAAAGTTGGTTATGGCTGGCTCTTTTGCCTCCTTTTCCTCGTCTTCCAGGATGCTGTTTCCTCTATTCGTTGGCGCTGGCTTTTAAAAGTTAATTCTCAAGCAAAATTTCCCTTTCTAGACATGGTGCGCGTGACCTGGATCGGCCTATTCTTCAACTCCTTCTTACCAGGTGCAGTTACAGGTGATTTTATAAAGTTGCTCTATATAAGAGACTTAGATCCAAAAATGAGTAAAACCTACTTAGTTACTTCAGTTTTGATGGATCGAATCTTGGGACTCATGGGTCTCCTTCTCATTCTCGGAGTGAGTAGCTTAATTTTTTACACCGAAATTATAGGTCTCTCGCCTCAAATGAAAAACCTCGTTCACTTTAATTTACTTTTATTTGTCGGGGCTCTTGGCTTCATTGTTTTTCTTTTTGCCCCTCGTGCCCTTCAAGAGAAGGTCTTAAAACTCTCTGCACTTATTCCAGTTCTAGGCAGTAAAATTCATAAAACACTTATGAGTGTTTGGACAATTGGTGACAATAAGACGGTACTTTTTAAGTGTATTTTTATTTCTATGTTTCTTCAGGCAACTAACTTTGGAGCCTTTTATTTAATAAGCTCACCCTTTTATGGAACCGAAGTTCCCTTCCAATATATTATCACTCTGATTCCTATTGGCTTCATGGCCGTAGCCGTTCCAATTTCCCCTGCAGGGCTTGGGGTTGGTCATGTGATTTTTGAAAAGCTATTCTCTTTTGTTGGTGTTGATGGTGGCGCAAACTTCTTTAATCTCTACTTTGTGGCCTTAGTATTTATCAATTCATTTGGATTCTTGCCCTATATCTTTGGCGGGCGTCAGCACTCTCTCAAAGAGGCAGAGGACTTTGAGGATAAAGAAGTCGTAACGGAAAACGTCTAAAATTTTAAAGAGTTGAGTTGATTCGATTTTCTGGAAAAACAAAGATTTTATTCACATCCACATGCCCATAGCGTTGCCACTTGGTTTTTAGGGCCTCGGTAAAGAAGAGAAAGTCGAGTTCCTGCTTTCTATCATTTAATTTTCTTACCTTCTTCGCTTCCTTTTTCATCGGTGAGCGCGCCTCTTTTGGCATGATTCTTAAACCATTATAAAGGTAATTTTCTTCACGGTAGAAAGTTGTTCGTCCAATAAATAAATCTCCCTTTACCATTGAAGGAGTAGAGTGGACTTTGGACAACGTTATTTTTTCATCGTGAAGAATATCTTTAAGAAGATGCTGTCCTCGAAAAGAAGTACCGGTATATTCAAATAAACTATGATTGGTTATTTCAATTGATTCTTTAAGGTCAGCTAAAACCTCATGGCCAACAGTATATTGCTCAAAGAATGTTAATCCCGAAGTGTCTGGAAGGTACTGAAGAACATACCAATCATTAAAAGAGGCCATGCGCGATTCATAATCCTCGTCTTCTTCAAAGGCCTTACCAGTCTTTAGAAAGTAATCCTCTTTGGCCTTTAAAAGAGTATCGTAGAATTCATCTCGAGAATATTGGGTAAGCACCTTCTCTAAAAGGTGGCGCAAGCTCTCGTGCATTTAATCATCCACCTTTAGGACGGCCAAGAATGCTTCTTGAGGGACCTCAACAGCTCCTACCATTTTCATACGTTTCTTACCTGCTTTTTGCTTTTCAAGCAGCTTTCTCTTACGTGAAATATCTCCACCATAACACTTGGCAAGAACGTTTTTACGAAGAGCTTTTATAGTCTCTCTCGCAACAATTTTGGCTCCAATGGCCGCTTGAATGGCAATATCAAATTGCTGGCGATCGATGAGCTTTTGTAATTTTTGAGTTAAGTGTCTTCCCTTAAAGAAAGCATTACTTCTGTGACAAATAAGAGAGAGAGCATCGACTTTATCTCCATTTAGGAGAACATCTACTTTTACGAGATCAGCTTGTTCGTAGCCCTTAAACTCGTAATCCATAGAGGCATAGCCTTTACTCATGGACTTTAATTTATCATAGAAATCAAAAACCATTTCACTTAAAGGCAGGTCGTAAAATAATTGAACACGATCTTCCGTTAGGTATTTCATATTTGTTTGACGCCCACGTCTTTCTTCACAAAGCTTCCTACGAACTCATTAGGAAGGTGTATAGAAAGGGAAACGACAGGTTCTTCGATTGTTTCAAAATCACCGACTTCAGGCATTTCTGAAGGATTTGAAATAAGCTTAGTATCACCATTGAGTAGACGAACTTCGTAACTCACAGAAGGTGCTGTCGAAATAAGAGAGAGGTCAAATTCACGCTCTAACCTTTCTTGAATAATATTCATATGAAGCAGACCTAAAAATCCACAACGAAAACCAAAACCAAGAGCAGCCGATGTTTCAGGATCATAGGTGAATGAAGAATCGTTAAGAGCTAATTTTTCAAGAGCGTCTTTAAGATCTTCATATTCATTCGATTCAACAGGAAAAATACCGCAAAAAACCATTGGCTTTATTTCAGTATAACCAGGAAGAGCAGGTGTATTTTTCTTATTGGCCAAAACAACAGTATCGCCAATCTTCACGTCACGAATGGTTTTGATACCACAAATAAGCATGCCTACATCGCCTGCTGAAAGCACATCTAGTTCTGTATAAAAGGGAGCATTAACACCCATATTTAAAACTTCGTACTCTCCACCAGATCTTTTTAAATGTATTTTTTCACGTTTTTTGATTCGCCCGTTAATAATCCTAACGAGCACAACAACGCCCCTATAAGGGTCAAACCATGAATCAAAAATAAGAGCTTGGAGATCCTCTTCACGATTACCCCCAGGCGCTGGAACTTTGGCCACAATGGTTTCGAGAAGGCCTTCAATGCCGATACCAGACTTTGCAGAAACCATATCGGCTTCCATGGCCTCAATGCCAATAATGTCTTCAATTTCTGCTTTAACCTTTTCGGCATCAGCGTGAGGAAGATCTATTTTATTAATGACGGGAATGATCTCAAGGTCATTTTCCATGGCCATATAAACATTGGCCAAGGTCTGGGCCTCTACACCCTGAGAAGCATCGACAACAAGAAGTGCTCCATCACAAGAGGCCAAGGAGCGACTTACCTCATAGGTAAAATCCACATGCCCTGGAGTATCAATTAAATTGAAATAGTAATCGTTACCATCTTTGGCCTTATATTTCAGACGAACAGTCTGCGCCTTAATGGTAATGCCGCGCTCTTTTTCAAGATCCATATTATCGAGAAGACGATCTTTCTTTTCACGATTAGTTACCGTACCGGTGGCCTCAAGCAGGCGATCGGCCAAGGTCGACTTGCCATGATCAATATGAGCAATAATAGAAAAGTTTCTAATAAACTTTTGATCCATTCGATGATCCAAAAAGACGGCGCCAATATAACAGTTCGCACCTGTCACAACGCAACAATTTTTAGGTAAATACTTCTTTGGACAGTACCATAAGGTAATAATCTAGGGAACTTTCTTTTCCACGAATAGGGATAACATTGGCATAACCCACATAAATATATTCAGGTTCTTTCTCTTCTTCTTCTTCCCCAGTAGGGGCTTCTATAACTTCGCCTTCGACTAAATTTATTTCCTTTTCACTCTCTTTGGCATCAGGCTTCTCGTCTTCTTCTTGATGCTTAGCATGAATTTTTATTTCATTATTCTCAATTTTTGAGCGCCGCTTTAGAGCAAGTTCAAAAGTATCGATAATTGACATCGGCACAACCGTTTCTGCCATCTCTTTTCCGATGACATCCTCTGATTGAACCTGAAGCAATGAGTAAGATTGATTATTGAGGTAAATAAGGGCGCCATTAGCATTTGCCACGAGCACAGGTCTTCTAACGAGGTTAGCAAGTGCATCAAATTTTCTGTTCTCAACAGAAATTCTATCCGCACGCAACTCCTCAAAAACTTTAAAGGAGTGAATCATTTTATTCATCTCACGAGCAATCTCACCGATTTCATCGTCTTGTGAATAATAGATACTGACGTCAAAGTTACAATCTTGGAGTTCTCGAATAGCGTCTTTAATCTTTTTAAAAGGAAGGGCGATTTTCCCAGGGATAACCAGCGCAAGAATGATTGTGAAGAGGAAACCAATAATAAGAACAATCATCATGTGTCTTTTAGTTTCACTGATAATCTTTTTAATCTTCTTATCTCTCTCTACTGTTTCAAAATATTGGATATCTTGGAACTCAGAAAAGGAGTCAAGAATCTTATCAGAGAGTTCCCCAATAGTGGTCATGCCCATGCCTCCCCTATTGAAGAGGGCACCTTTACTCAAAACCAGTTTTAAAGAATCGACGTAGGAGAGCATTTGGCCCACAACTTTCTTTGCATCAGGATTCTTGTAAAGAGAATCAAGAGTATGCAGTTGAGACGTAAAACCTTCACAAAGATTGATAATCTTATCGACCTGCTGTGGAGTTGGTTTATTTGTTAAAATTCTTCTTTGATACTTTAAAAGAGAAACTGCTGAAATCCTGATTTCATCAGTTAAAAGGGCTACTCTGTTAGATTTGACGGTAATGGATTCAATATCTTTATTAAGGTTATTTAGATAATGAAAGACAATAAAGGTCAGCGACAACACAACAAGGTTGGCGATAATAAAACTCCATGTGACTCGTCCACGCAGGGAAAGATTCACGAATTCTCCTAATCAGCTAGCTCTGCAAAGAGCTTATTAAAGTTTTTCTCACTTCCCACCAAAACCACAATGTCATCGGCTTCGATAACATCCATCGGCATTGGGCAATCATTTATTTCTGTCTTATAAGCAGCTTTTCCGTCTTCTGCAATAAAAGGCACTTTCTTTTGAAGGGCCACAATATTGAGTGAATAATTTTGACGGATTTTACTCTCAACGAGTGTCTTTCCTTCAAACTTTTTGCCAAGTTTTAGTTCGACGATCGAATAGCCTGCGGCAAAGTTATAACGTTGCAAAACGTGAGGAGCAACAATTTTGGAAGCAATAATCTCTCCCATCTCATCTTCAACTTTGATAATTTCAGAAGCACCAATTTCATGGAGAACATGCTCATGTATAACAGAGGTTGCCCTTGCAATAACTCGCCCAACCCCAAGTTTACGAAGCATAGTCACGGCCATAATCGACTGCTCAATATGATCACCAATGGCCACAACCGCCACATCAACATCAGAAATATTTTGGGAGCGCAAAGACCTCTCATCGGTAACATCTAAATTTACAGCATGAGTAACACGGTCTTTAATTTTATCTACGAGGGAACCATCCTTGTCGATCGCAATGACTTCCGCACCTTTTTCGTAAAGGCGAATTGCTGTTTTGGCCCCAAATGTACCTAAACCAATCACGGCGACAATCATGGAATCTTCCTTCCTAAACTTAGTATTATTAAGTAATTATACAAGAATTTCTTGGGACTTAAGGCGCGTGTGGCACAAAGTGCCGCTGATGCGTTAACCAATCATGATCCTACCATCTGGATATTCAAATGAGCCTTTCGATGAGTCTTGCTGCCCTATCGCGAGGATCAGAGTCAACGGACCAATTCGTCCAGAGAACATCAACATGGAGACACAGAGCTTCCCAGCCGCAGACAGAAAGGGAGTAATTCCTAATGAGAGACCAACAGTACCAGAGGCCGAAATTACCTCAAAGAAAATTCCTAAGAAACTTTGATTTGGTTCAAATCGCATAAGAACCAAAATAAAAAAGCTAGTAATAAGTATGGAGATAAACATTAGAGCAGTCGCCCTAACGACGATGGGTCCGGGTATGGTCCGGTCAAAAATGGTCACGCTTTTATGACCCTTCAAGGTAGAAGTAATCGACTGAACCAAGATGGCCAAGGATGTGGTTTTCACCCCACCAGCTGTTGATCCAGGAGACCCACCAATGAACATAAAGAGTGTCATGGCATAGAGAGTATAAGTATGAAGATTTGTCAGAGGAACAGAGTTAAAGCCTGCAGTCCCCAAAGTCACTGATTGAAATAAAGAGACCTGTAACTTCTCCCACAAAGTATAACTATCAAAGGCGTGAAGAAATTCACCAAAGAAAATAAAGACGGTTCCAACTACGGTCAAAATAAGAGAGGTCGTTAAAACGACCTTCGTGTGAACACCTAAGCGAACAAACTTTTTGCCCGTACTAATAACCTCTTTCAATTCTTTAAGAGCGACAAATCCAAGGCCACCCAAAGTAATTAAAACCATAATGGTGCCGCAAATAAGAGGGTTCGTCGCATATGATTCAAGCGAGGTTTCAAAGAGTGAGAAGCCGGCATTACAAAATGCAGAGATCGAGTGAAAGAACCCATAATAAAGAGCAGTCCCGAACTCAAAACCTTCAAAGGTAAAAGCAATCGTCAAAACGATGGCACCCCAAAGTTCTATGAGAAAGGTGTATTTAATAATATCAACAATCATCTCAAAGAGCTCCTCGAGACTTGAGACATCTAAAAGGTCTTGCATAATAACTCTATCTTTCATTCCCAATGATCGGCCCAACAGAATGGTCATTGAGGAATAGAGAGTCATAATCGAGAGTCCACCAATTTGAATAAGAACCAAAACGACAATCTGACCAAAGAGTGTAAAGTCCGTGGCCAAAGATTTTACTCCAAGGCCAGTTACACACGTTGCGGATGTAGACATAAAGAGGGCATCGATAAAGCCCATTGATTCTCCAGAAACACTTGAAAATGGCAGCATAAGAAAAAAGGTTCCAAATAAAATCACTGCTGAAAAGGATAGTAGAACGAGCTGCGCGGGCTTAAGTCTCAGTGCTGAAAATATCCCCTCTTTTAATTTATCAACCTCAAGAGAATCTTTAGATCCTGCTTCATCATCATAGAGAGACAAAATTGAGCTCAGTAAATGAGCAGAGGCCAACCACCAAGCAAAAAGCTCATCGCCCCAGGTGATCAGTAGTGGAATGAGAACAGTTAATGAAAAAACGTGGCGCCTAAAAAATGATTCAAGACTTTTAAGACTTAGAAACTGAACAAAGATAGTAATAGAAATGACGAGAGGAATAACATACGAACCCCCAGAGATCACTTTTGTGACCAATTCCATGCTCCAACTCGACGGTATTTTTTCCATCGACCTTAGAGAGTAGAGGAGAATAAATGTCCCATTGAGGAACAACTCCAATAAAAATGGCAATTTCTGCCATAGAGGTTTCATTCTCTTATGTTAAACCATACAAGGCCTTGCCCTCATATTAGTTACAAAGGAGAAAAAAATTCACCCTTATTATAAATTCCAAGTCTTTAGCTGACTATTTAGGTAGGAATTAGCTATGAATAACAAAACAATCATCCCCTTTGAAATTATCAGAATTGATCCTCTTGGCCAGGGCGTTTCGCTCCTTGACGATAAAGTTACCTTTATCTCTAAAGCAATTCCTGGAGACAAAGGGATTGCTGAAGTTATCGAAACAAAAGGCCCGAAAGTTCAATTCGCCAAGATTCAAGAGTTGACGACACAGTCTGAAGAACGCACAGAGAGTCCCTGCCCTCACTTTAATGAATGCCAAGGCTGTGCCTATCTCAATATGAATTACAAAAAAGAAGGTTCTTATAAAAAAGAGGCCTATAGTTTTTTATTTAAAGAGATATTTTCTCCAGAAGAAATTGAATACATAGAAGCACCCCAAAGACTAAATTATCGCAATCGAATTCAACTCTCTTATGATCTAGTTGATGGATCTATTGGCTTTAAGACCCGAGAGGGTATTTTAGAAATACCCAATTGCATGATCGCCAAAGAACCCATCCAAAAAGAACTCCAGAAGTTTTATCAAAATGATAAATATTGGCACAACCTCCTTCCAAAAGATGCTCCAAAGGAAGGCCATATTGAGCTTTATCTCTTAAATGGTGAGCTAAAGACAACAGTCAATCAGCCCTACTCGTCAGGTGGCTTTAGCCAAGTCCACCAAGAGATGGCCGATTTGGCCCGCAATCAAATTAGTCAATCTTTAGAAAAAGAGTCGCCAACGACTGGTACCATTGAGTTATTTGGTGGAAGCGGTTTTTTGACTGAAGGGTATCAGGGTCCAAGAGTAATATGTGACCAGGATCTAGGAAATGAAGACTCTTATAAAGTGGCCTTTATAGATATGAACCTATTTGGTAAATTTGGTCCCGAAAAAGTAAATAAAGTTCTCGGAAATCAGCAATCGGTGTATTCAACTGATCACTGGCAGATGATTATAGACCCTCCAAGAAGTGGTCTAAAGAATTTTGCAAAATTCCTTAACCAGCCAAATCTATCGAAAGATTTAAAACAAATAGCCTACCTTTCTTGCAACCCCCAAACTCAAGTTAGGGACCTAAAAAATCTCTTAGAATCAAAAAAGTGGCGCATACAGAAAATCACGTTTTTTGACTTCTTTCCCGCAACGCACCATTTGGAATCTTTGGTAATCCTAGAGCGGCTTTAAATCTTTTAATAAAGCGTCATTAAAGTTGATTAAAGTTGATTAAAAGTAAGCGTTTAAATACAATTTAGAGGTATTTAACATGGTCATGACACACCACCAAAGAAGGTAGTGTTTTTCGGCCAATCCAAGGAAGGTAGAATGAGTTTTATTTGGACTCCAGGCCAAACTTTAGAAAAGCTCTTTAAGGTTTTCTTAATCACAGCTTTTGCTGTGAGTTGTGCCAGCACTAGAGGTCCAAATGACTTTGTCGAAATGAGTCCCATCAAAAAGAAAGCTGAACTTTATTATGACTATGGCACCAATGCCTTGGTCGGCCAAGAGTACACAAAGGCACTAACTAATTTACTCAAGGCCGTTGAAATAATTGATGAGGATAGTCGCTATCATAACAATTTAGGCATGGCCTATTACTTTAAAAAAGATTCAAAGAACGCGGTTAAGCACCTCGAAAGATCAATTGAGATAGACCCTAAAAATAGTGATGCTAAAAATAATCTCGCTTCTATTAATTTTTATGAAGGCAACTATCAGCGAGCCGAAAAACTTTATCTTGAGGTTACGAAAGATTTGGAATATCCAAAACAATTTCGCGTCTATTACAACTTAGGTCTTTTGGATTTAAAAAAGAACAGAGTCAATAAGGCCATCAGCCTCTTTAAGAAAGCCGTCAAAGAAAATAAAAGCTACTGCCCAGCTCACTTTGAATTAGGACAGATTTCTTTTTCAAATCACGACTACGGCAAAGCGGCGATCTCATTTGAGAATGCCTCTTTAGGAACATGTGCTGCTAACCCACTCCCCTACTACCAACACGCTCTCTCCCTTGTTAGCCTTGGCGAGTATGGGGCGGCCCTAATTAAGTTTGAAGAAATTTTGGAAAAATTTCCAGAAAGTCCCCAAGCGAAACTCGCCACTCGTCAGATCCAAACAATAAAAATAAACAAGCTCAGATCTAATGAGAAACAAGCACTACAGTACCAACTTAATAAAATTGAAAGAAAGATGATAAAGAATCGCCAAAAGGAGAAAAGTGACAAGCCAGCAGAGTCACTGACATTTTAATTATGGCAAAAAAAAGACGAACTAGCAGAAAGAAACATAATAGTGCCGAAGACGGTAACGAACATCCTGAATTCTTAGCAGATGTTCCCGAAAAAAGTGCTGATGAATGGAGTGGAGAAAACTCAATGGAAAATACAGACTTAGTTGATCCCTACCAAGAAAAGTTTGAAGAAAAACACGAAGAGAAACACAAAGAAAAACATGACGAAAAAATAAACGCCCCTGAAGCGATCGAATCCAATACTATGGAAGCTAATACTACGGATAACCATACAGAAGAAGATCATTATGCTGAAGAGAGTGAAAGCTACTCAGAGGATTCTCATGAAGAAGAAAGTGTCTTTACCTTAGGCGCTTTTTTACAGTCTGAAAGGCAAAGACTTGGGATTTCTCTAAAGAATGTGACTCAATCAACCAAAATAAGCTTAACAAACCTAGAATACTTAGAAGCTGATGATCTCCGTTCTCTACCAGATCGCGCCTACGTACTCGGCTATGTTAAGAGTTATGCAAAGCTCTTAGGTATCGATGTTAATCTCTGCGTAAATCTCCTAGATAAGACCTATGCTGCTTCAGGAAGTGTTCAACGAAAGCAAGAGGTTGTTATCCCTCAGCCACAAAACTCACCAAAAATGGCCAACAGCTTTCCTGTCGCCAAAATAGCGATGATTGCTGCAATGATAATCATTATTGTCGGTGTTGCCGGCTACTTCCTAACCAGAAGCTCTGATACACAAGTTGAAGTAGCACCTGTAGAGACTGTGCAAGAAGACGTGGAAGACATCGAAATTACTCCTCAGACTCTCAATGCAGAAACTCCTCTTCAAGATGACCTACCTGCTCAAGCTGTTCTTCAAGAAACTACTGACGAACTTTCAGAGACAGAAGTTAACGAACAAACAACAACCCCACCTGAGAAAAAGGTTGTTGCGACTGAAGAGCCCAAGCTTGTCGTAGAAGAAAAGAAAGAAGTTAAAGTTGAAGCAGTAGAAAAAAATAAAGAACCAGCTCCAGCTAAAAAAGAAGAAGAAGAAATAGAGAAAAGAAAATTCTATCCCCTAGCTAGTAATCTTTATAGCTTTGACAATGAAATGTCCGCTGAAAAGATTAATGAACTTCTACCTAATGATTTTAAGGTAACGCCCATCGAAGGAATTCAAGCCGTTTTTATTACGGCGGTTAAGTCCGACTCTTGGCTCACTTATAAGAGTGATGATGACCCGATAAAGAAGTTTGTCTTGAAGAAGGGTCGCTCCCTACTTTTTAGGGCCAAAGAAGCGCGAGTTTTTCTTGGAAACCTAGGTGCTGTTAGAATATTTTTAAATAACAAACCGCTGATTGTGAAATCACGTACTGGTGTTAAGAGTTTAGTTTTCCCTCAAGAGAATGCCGGAAACTACATGATGCCCCTCTTTATTTATAAAGAAGATGGCTCTGTTCAAACTTCACAAGAATGGATAGAGAAAAACCAATAGACGGCGGTTTGATAACAAGGTTTTTCTCCGAGACATTTCTCTAAGACATTTCTAGGACTGCCAATCCAACTTCTGATAAAGCCTAGCGCCTAAGAGAAGAGACAATAGGGTTGGCAAATAGATAACCACGAAGGCCGGAACATTTCCTTTTCTGGCCAAACTTACTCCACTAAAGAAGAGAACATAATAGCCCAATAAGAAAAATAGGCCTAAAGAGCCAGAATTCTTAGTTTTTCCTCGTCCCTTTTTAATTCCTAAACTAAAACCCAAAAAGATAAAGAGTAGCACCTGCAAAGGAGTGTTAAATCGACTCCAATACTCTAGCTCCGTCTTTGGTAAGTTTGAGAGAATATTATTTTTCTCAGAGGTCTCTTCCCCACTAAGTTCACTTTTCAGTGCAAACTCTTCTAAGCGTTTTTTTCTCTCATCAATAACTTTTATCAGCTCAGCATTAGAGCGCATACTATCTTTCGTCACAAAGCCTGGAAGGACTCCACCACTCACAACGGGAAAGTCATATTCGGCGAATAGAATTTTCTCAACGGTTTTATCACCATCGACTTTCACAATATTTCCTTCCTCTAAATGCAGCCTTAGAGTTGGGGTACGAAGTTTCCCAACGGGCTGCTTAATCAGTGCTCCCCTCTTGGCGAAAATAATTTGCTCTATATTTTTTTTGTTTTGAAGAATAAAAACATCCTGAAGCTTTGTTCCACCACCGGAAACCTTTTCTGCAAATAAAGTGACATCAGGAATTTCAGTAAAAAACTGACCAGATTTTATATCCGTCATATTGCCTTGGGAGCTGAGGCGAATGATCGTATTCTTAAATTGAGTTTTTGAATGGGGAATAAGGTTACGATTTAGTACGAAAATCATACCCGCAATAAAAATCCCCAATACGACAAAAGGTGTAATGAGGGTTGATTTCTCAAGACCAAAGGAGCGCATTGCCACGATCTCAGAGTCCTCTGAGAGCTTATTAAGGGTATAAATGGTGGCGAAAAGAGCAGACAGGGGAACGGCCATAGGCAAAAAAGAAATCGCTATATGGCCCATAAGCTCAAAAATTGCCATAGGGTCCACACCCTTATTGGTGACAATCCTCACCAACCTAAATAGCTGGAAGGTTAACAGGAAGATCACAAAGAATGATGTCGCTAAAACGAAAGGCGCAATAAAATGAGACGCTAGGTACCGT
>JAFMBV010000166.1 GCA_017858255.1 Bacteriovoracaceae bacterium | reverse complement strand
ACAAGATTTATAGTAGTTTGCAAAACAACCTATGCAACCTATGTAAGATGATAGTGAAAAAAAAGACCAAAGCTAAAACAAGCCTGGTCTTTTTTTAATGACCTATCTTAGATCGTCTTTATATCTTGGTGTCTTAATACCAGTTAGATCTAAATGGCTCATGACCCTTCAAATAAGAAAAACAATAAAGTTGCTTGGAACCACTCCTTTTTTTTAGTTTTTCACCATCAGGAACCATTTTCTTTAGTGCATTACCAAGCAATGTGTCAGATACGTTTCTGTGTCCTTGCCCTTCAACACTTCTCTTGATTGAAGAAAAAGTCTCCCTTCCACTTGGATCATACTTCAATATAGCGCTTAAAGAATCCTCTAGCGGAGATTGATAAACAAAACTCTGGGCTTGCTGATTAATAAGAAGAAGATCTTCAGCATTAAAGTATACCCCATCCTGTTCCTTTATTATCTGATCCCTAATTTGAGCCCAAAATTGAAATTTATCTATGCTATTAAACAGTTCGACATCGACGCTTCCTTTTTGTAAGAACGGCATATACCTGTTCTCTGTCTTATCCCTAATCAGCTCCATATGATTAGAAGAACCACAAAAAGTAACCCTTCTAGGTAAATTCTGGGTTTTACTTTGATAGAGTTCTCTGATTGAGATATCAGTAGACGAGATCAAACTCCTAAATGCTCCGGTAGCCTTTATCATAACGTCTGTTAAATCGTCAAATTGATATAACATATTAGATATCTGCTCTATTTTAAACTGCCTTTCATCTTTTGGGAGTTCCCCTTGAGTCTCAGAATAAAATTCAGCTCCTGATATTCCAGTAGCTTCCTTAACAGATCCAGACATTCCTAGTTTCTTCCAGAATGTTGATTTACCTGTACCCTTAGCTTCGTTTACTATAATAGCAATTACCCTAGAGTAGCATTCCTTTGGAATTAAGGGATCTATACCTCTAAAAGCAAATCCATAAACAGTACAGAAGAACTTATTAAGAAGATAGAGGTTGTTATTAAAGTCTCCAGTTAAAGAAGCGCTCTGAACTATATCAGGAATCCTATCCACCCCGTCCCAAGGGGTTAGCCTTAGCTGATGGTATAGGATGGTAAGAGGTTCTAATTTTTCTACACGATCTGAATCCATTATACGTCTAAACTCAGACTCACTTATTTTCATTCCTGCATCTTTTAGATCTAAGAATAAATCACTTAGGTTCTTTTTCTTGCTAAAGTCCAAGGTGCCATCTAGGTTTTTTTTAACAGCTACCTCACATATAGAAACAACAGCTAAAGAGCTGCCTATATAATCTCTGTATGCAGCATAATTTTTTGGTAGATCATGAAAACTCTTCAAATCAAACGAGTCCTTAGGAGTCAGCTTTTCATTGAGTTCGTAGATCACTACCTTGGCGTCTTCTGACACGTCCAAGTCTGAGTACCAGTACTTGCTAAGAGTATAATCGTCTAAAGACAAGTGTGAGCAAGTCTCTTTAAAGCTGTCTATATTAAGACTTGAGTTTTTCATCTCAAAAGCTAAAGTTCTAATTTCCTGCTCGCTGAGCTGGCTTTTGTATTGAGAAACCTTAGAGGCACATTGAAGCACAGTACTTGGAGCTTTATTTATGAGATAATTAAGAGCGGATTTAAAATCATTCCCATGGTTCTTTACCATGTGAGCTGTAAATGGACTAATAAAGGTCTCAGCTGGATATTGGGTGCTGGTACTGAATAAATACATTGCCCCAGAGTCTTCAAAAATAGTTCCACTGGTCTTAGATTTAGTGTCTCCATTTCTAAGAATAGAAATGCCCTTAAGGGTCTTTCCTACCACTTTGAACTCATCTCCGACTATGTCCAAAATGGAGGTCTCTCTATTAAACCTATTGATTATGTCAAGGCTAGAGTGAGACAAGCTTGTTGTGTAGGACCTCTCGGTTTTCTGTATCACATCTTCTCGCTCATCGAAACTTTTGAAGAAGCTAAAGAGTAAACTCCTTTCACTATCTGTAATGTACTCAAGTGTCTCGTAGTTTCTGCCAAATACGTTTTTGTCGGGATAAAAAAAGGCGTAGCCTCCAACACCTCTTGTCTCGTAAAGGGTTCTTTCATCCTTAAGCTTAGATAACACCTGGTTACCCTCCTTCTTCTTGGTTTTATAAATTATATGAACTCCTCCACTCATTGTCTCGTATAGAGCCAATTTATTAGCGGCATCTTCTATATTTTCTTGAATAAAAGAAAGCATGGTATTGTAGTGACCATCCTTATCTTCTTCGCTAGGCAGGACCTTGTAATCAAGATCCAACACCTCAACATTGTTTACTCCGCATATTAAGCCGTAGCTATTGGATTTAATCATGTCATTTGGGCTCTTGGGAGTTGTTTGTAACTCTTTCCAGGCTCCAATAGGCCTTTTGTCATCTCTTAACGGAATAACTCCGTATCCGAGCTTAAAAAGCTTTGTAGCTATATCAAGGTGATTTGAATTATTCATTACCACCCTCCCTTCTTTCATTTTCCCTGTCGTACTCTTCCATCTCTGACTCACACTGCGAGCCATTCTTAAGTTCGTATATGATGACAGATATATCCCATATAGCACAATCTAACTTGGCAACACTGTAGCCCAACCTTTCACTGATTTCTTCGATAGATTCATGGTATGCATCAGGGTTGTTAACGTGATAATTTAGCAACCTTGCTAGCTCTCGAATTGCCGCTACCTCCTTTGTCAGGTTTCCTTTTAATTTACTTACCATGACCTAGTGGGTTTTTGTTCGACTAGTGCCTCAGAGATCTGTGTGCGATTTAAATAACGACGGCCGCCAATTGCGTACACCCTTAAAATTTTCTTGTTGATCCATGAGTTGAGTGTACTTAGATTAATTTTTAGAAGCGCAGCAGCTTCTTTTTTCGTAAGTATCTCTCCGTCTTCGGTTAAGATCGCTTGTTTCGAGGCAGATGCCTCAGTAATTTTTTTTTCCATTAAATTTTGTTTTTTATTCGATAACTATGCCTCGAAATCATTTTTTAACAAAAACCTTTTGTGGAGAAAAATTTACTTTGTAGATTTGTATTTCTCAAGTACAAGACTATAAAGCTAATATTTAATCGCTAGCCGGTTTTTGTTAGCTTTTTTTCATTGGACTAACCCGTTGGTTAACAAAGATAAATTATCTTATCCAGCCTCTGAGCCAAATATGATAGATTAAACCGAAAGTTTTCAACGTTAAATGTTGAGATGTCCCTTGGCATATCGTATTCATTGGCATTAGAAGTTATTACAATCCGAATTCCTTTAAAAATAATAAATCACTGATAATCAATGATTTGATTAAAAATTATTTTTGAAGATATTTTAGAAAGTTTTCAGCTGCCTCGTCTTTAGATTGAGTAGCGCCTACATATCCAAAGAATGTACTCTCTCTTTTATGACCACTAATAGCCATTATTTTAGAGGAAGGAGTTCCAGCGTAGAAGTGATTGGTGCAAAAGCTACGACGTAGGTCATGACTGCTTATGAACTGATACTTGGGACCAGTTACTAAGTTTTTACGGCCATTATCTCCCATTAAAAACCCTGTTGTTTCAGAGTCTATTTTACATGCCCTGCAGAGCTCCTTTAAAAACCGGTTAAAGCTCTGGGAACTAATCTTACGAGGAAACTTATTAAGGAGTATGTCTACTGTTATTTTGTCTACAACGGGAATGGTTATGCTAGTTCCAGTTTTTTGTTGGGTGATGTCTACCATCACAACCCCTGGCTGTGTCTCTCTGACATCTTTAGGAGTTAAGCTCAGTAAATCTGAAACCCTTTGCCCAATGTGAAGGCCAATGAGCATCCAGGCTCTAGTGTTCTCCAAGTAACTAGTAGTTGGATTAAATGTTTTAATTAAGCCTATCTCTTGCTCGCTGATGATAGTGAGGTAAGAATTATGTGGTGTGGTTTTCTTTTGTTTGTGGACAAGATAATAGCCATGCACTTCAATCTCAGAAGCAGCAGCAGCCCTACAAATTGTTTTAAGCCTAGACATCTGTCGATTTGCATTGCCTAGGGCGTAGTCCATTTTGTGAAGCATCCAAGAATATAGATCATCAAAAGCATCCTTATTGAGTTGACTAAAAAGCAGTCGATCTTCTATATCTTCTTGGTATTTTTTTAGTGTGTAGTAAAAAGTGACGTACCCTTTTACAGTGTTAGGCTTTTGTTCTTTTTTTATTTTGGAAAGGAAAGCCTCATAAAAGTTTAGTAAGTACTCATACTCTTTTTTTTCTGTCCTATTAAAGTGCTCATCTAGTGCCTTTCGAAGCCATCCCATGTTAATGGTTTCCCCTGCAAGAACGGAGTTATTTAATCGCTTAGAAATAAAGGCTCTCAAATCAGTGAGGTCATTGTTTAAAGTGTTGTCAATGCTAGACTTCTGATAACCTGATTGCCATTCTTTAGGGTGGGTTTGGTAACCTGTTCTAATCTCAAGTTGGACTGATCCTGGAGACCTTAAAAACATATATATACTAACCTGCTTATTTGCTTTGGATCTTATCCTGAAGTTTATCTTACTCATAAGGTAAACTTAATAAAGTTGCCAGTAAAATGCAAGTTTTTTGCCAGTTAACATAAGATAACATGCATCATTATACGATAACTTAGATTTCTTGGAAGACTTATTAGGTATTGTTTTTATTGTGTTTTTGTAGGTTTTACTGAGGTTTAGAAAGAAATTAAAATGAATATACGCGATTCCCACCTCGAGTACAATAACCCTTG
>JAFMBV010000052.1 GCA_017858255.1 Bacteriovoracaceae bacterium | reverse complement strand
CTAATATAGAGTAATGTTCTCACTACTAACTCTATTAGATGATGTTGCCACCACTCTCGATGACGTCGCTGCCATGACGAAAGTCGCAATGGGCAAAACTAGTGCACTCATGTCAGATGATTTGGCCGTGAATGCAGGCGTAATTCACGGAGTGAATCCCGATAGAGAGATTCCAATGGTTAAGGCCATTTTTCTGGGCTCATTGGTTAACAAAGTTATCTGTATTACCGGTGTCATCCTACTAATGACGTTCTATCCCCCATTATTAAAAGTGATTTTGTTTGCAGGTGGCGTGTACTTATCCTATGAAGGAGCTCATAAGGTCCTCGAAAAAGTTTTTCCTATTAAAGATACGAGTAAAAAACAAACCTTGACCGAAAAAGAAAAAGTGAAAGGCGCCATTAGAACTGATTTAATCTTATCAATTGAGATTATTGTCATTGCAAAGTCTTCCTTAACAGGAAACCTTTTAGAACAAGGGCTATCGTTATGTATTGTAGGATTAGCGGCCTCAATACTTATTTATGGGCTCGTTACCTTACTAGTAAAAATAGACGACTTCGGCCTTTTCCTAATAGAAAGGAATTATAAGAAGATTGGTGAAAAACTTGTCTATTCCATGCCATACCTAATGAAACTATTGGGTGTATTGGGTACAGTGGCCATGTTCCTTGTCGGTGGTGGCATAATCGCTCATACCTTTCATATCCCCTATTATCTATATGAACACCTTCAAAACCTCATTATGGGTCTAATTGTGGGGCTGGTGATTTGTGCTCTTTCAAGTTTACTTAAGAGGTTTAAGAAGAGTAATTGACGCGGCGCCACTATAAAGCTTATAGCTAAAAAGATTTATTAAAGTATCTGTAATAAGGTCTCCAAAAATGGAGCCGCCACAGTGACTAAACTCATCCTTATCTTATTCTCTCTGCTTATTGCCTATGTTGGGCCTGCGAGCGCAAAAAGTTCTGATAAAATTTTCTGTGCTACTAATAATTTTTATCAACATAGAAGTAGAGTATTGAATCTTAAGGGCGATAAAATCAAACACTGTACATTATCTTGTCTCGTCGCTCGAAGATGTCCAGCGTGGGAAGTAGAGCTTGTGGGGATTTTGAAAGAGGTTTTGGACTTTTTTGGAGCAGGCAATGCCGAACAATCTGACCTAGAGGCCAATCGCATCGGCATTAGTTTTTCTCCTATAAGCAAAAAAGATGAGGATTGCTTTAGGTTCTGCCGCCAAGTCTATTAATAAATCTTATTTAATAAAGGGAGATATTTTAATAGCTCCTCCGAAGAAAGATTATCCGCCTTGTTTTCGTTATTTTCATATTTGTCATATAGATTCTTGTAGTAAAGAGAATCGTGTTTAACTCCCAAATTAAAAGTATAATTTGAAGGTGCGCCACCAACTGGCCTTTGAGATGGAATTTGTGCATAGAAAACATAATCCATACGTTTAATTCCTAATTCTTCGATCATTTTTTTGTTTTTAAGAGTATCTATATAACTGTGAAAGGCAGGGCGCGGTTGAAAATCTTCTTTATCACCAGAAGCCGTTTTACCAAGGGCTTCTCCTGCCTCTCCAACAACACTAGCAAGTCTCAAAGGAATAGCTAGATGATTGAGGTCAAAAGTACGTTGAACCCATGTTCTCTTATGATTCGCCACGATACCAGCAAGACTTAAACCCTTCGCCGTTTCCGTCGTACAGTTAAAATCCAAAGTTATCTCAAGATCCTTGGTTCTAAATTCAATATGAGATGGTTCCAGAAAATCTCTAAATTTTTGCAGTTTTTCTTTATTAATTCCATAGACTAAAAAAGAATAAGTAGGTCTATAGTTATTTTGTCCTTGAACCAAATTTGAAAAGTAGTTAGTAAGACTAGTGTTACCAGAGAGAATATCTTTTCCATTTACAACATAAGCATTAGAAACTTCTCCTCTGAGAGAAAGATCCTTTTTTACCTCACCAAGTCCTGCGACAAAATGCCCATTAACTGCACCAAAAGAATCCCCTTGTCGACCAGACAAAGTGACAAGAAATACAGACTCTCCAGGTTTAACTTCATAACCTTTCTTTTGAAAAACCGTTTTTCTAAATGACTTTTTCCCTTTTGATATCTCATTAGAGTAAACTTGTTTTTTAATAAAACGATAAGGGTTTTCGTTGAAAGCTTTATCGTGTGCCGTTTTATGGTCTTTTGTAGCACTAAATAGTCCAACAGGAGTTAGGGCCTGCATGACAAAAACGTCGCCAACCATTTCCCCTTCTGCAATTACATTTTTACCAATAAACGATTTTTTTGAAACATCGTCGAATTCGTAACCATTTAAAACTTTGGTGTAACCAAAATCTACAATTTGGTTTCCAATTTTAAATTTTCCCATCCCTTCATCAAAAACTACTTTACCTTGAAGACGTTCAGGCCCCGGAATATTAGTAGGAGTTTGGGCAAGGATAAAATCATTACCCTTCATCTCACCTTTAAACTCATATGAATAAGGATTACCATTTGATTGTTTTACATAAGTTGGGTTGGCCAGGGAAGGTAGGCTTTTCAAAATACTATTAGGTGCCTTAATTTTGTATTTCCCATTGGGACCGTCAATTTCAAATTGTTGACCACCATTATCAATGATTGCACCTGTAACAAAGTCAACGGCAAAGGATTTTGTTCCAATGAGTAAACTGACGATGGCCACACCTAAAAGTTTTGTATTCATAACTATTCCTTATTTAAAATTTTTTAAATCTTAGTGAATTTTGAGTTTCAGCGGTCACAAAATGGCATTTTTACAGGAGGTGACTAATAAGAAGACGTTCCTAAGTAACTGAATATACTCAGCTTAATTTAGTCTATTCTATATTCTATAAGAATTCGTTATTCCTCCTCTTACAATACAACAGGATTCTTTAACCACAGTAATCGCCCTAACCATCTCACCTCTTATCTAGAATTCTAAAAGCACTCCCTTAAGGCTTATTAAGCAAATACTATGATCTTCTAACTAAAGAACTCCAATTTATAAATGTCTTAATGGGTAAAATTTCACAGGAGTAAGACTTAAGTAGGTTTGCTATAATAATTAAAAACTAAAACGTGGGAATTATTGACATGGATAAAGAACTTTTAGAAAGCTTTATTGATGAAATCACTGAACTTAATGCAGAGATCCTTCAAGTGTTAAAGGCACTATCGGTTGATCTTAATCAACCAGAAGAGTTTCTGAAGTTTTCAAATATTATCGATCGCATTTACGGTACAGCATTAACCTTAGGTTATGATGACCTAGGTAAATATTGTGGAGAGCTCAAAACAATTGCAAGATTAACGGGTAATTCAGGTATACCAAGGGCCCGTCAACCCGTTATGAGAATGATGCTCAATTATACGACTCACTTTAAATTACTAAAGGAAAGTATTGAGTACCCCGAGAAAACGGCGGCGTTTAACACCGCAATAAAAGTCGATTTAAAGAAAATGGAGAAAATGCATTCAGAAATATTTGTCTACGCAGATAAAAAAAACTCGATCATTAAATCATAGATTCAAAAAAATATTGATTTAACTTAACTATCAAATTTATTTCTTATCATCTTCTAGCGTAATATTCACTGATGATTCAAGGGCCTTTTCTTTGTTCATATCAGAAATTTTTGAATCTAGCTTTATTGTTAAATCGTCCATATCAACAATAGTTTTTGCCATCTCAGGAAGTGCCTTTTGACGAAACTGAGAGATATCATCCAGTGCTGAACTAATATCTTCAAAAGCTAATTTTAAGCTATTTAAATCTAGCTGAGCGGAAGAAGCCTGTTTCTGAATTTCTACCCCTTGAGTCTTAACTCTTTTCGCTGTCCCTGCAATAAGAGCATCCGTTGTCTTATTTATGCTGGTAATCTTATCAAGAACTATCTTTTGATTATTTAAGGCGACAGCAACTGTAGCAGCAACCTGTAAAGCATTCACTGTCACATTTAAGGAGCGATCAACACCACGAATAAGCTCTTTATTATTTCTTTGAATTATTTCAATACTAATAATCCCTTGTTGAACAACAGCTAATTGCTGTTGAAAGTCCATGATTCTTTGCCTTAAGGAGAAGATTAGTTTTTCTTCGATAAATGCCTTTTCATCACGTTGCTCAGCAAATTCTCTTTCGGCCTTATAAACTAACTTCGAGTCTAGCTTTTGTGAGAGCATTACAAGTTTTTGAAGATCCTTGCCACTAGCAATAAGATATTTGATATCTTCAGATAAGGTAATATTGTCTCTCTTTAATTCATCCCGACCATTTTGAAGCGAGTTTATGATGGCATCAATTACTGTTTGGGCCGATTCAAATTTAGAAAAATATCTCTTCATAGGTGTCCCGACACCTGGAATATGGCCAACTAATCTTGTAAACCAACCGGCCTCTAGGTCCATTTTATGTGGGTCAAGCTTCTCTACTTCCAATTTGAGATCAATAAGACTTTTAGCGACAAGGCCACCTTCTTCTCCACTATCGGCCATTTTCTTTAGAGGTTGCTTTAATAATTTTAACCTACTTGAGCTCTCTAACTGAACATCCCTACCAATTGTTTCAACGGAGTTTTGGTGTTTCTCTAGATCTATTGACGAACTTTTAAAGTCAGTAAGCTTATCAGCATACTCTTGGGCCTTTTGATCCATTAGTCCCTCATCAATATTTTTCATATCAATGATATCTTTAGATATATTTTCAGCTGTTGCAACGACTAGCCTTGATTCTTTATTTTCTGTCATTTTCTTTACCTTTTTATTCTAAATAAGTTTTTGTTCTTTCACTCATGATTTTAAGTTGATTAAATATTTCTTGATGATCATCTTCGTCCTTTCCAAGATCAAAGGAAACAAGCAGGTTTTCGGCCTCCACTAAGAGCTTCTCTGAATGCATCAAACCTTTTTCTATTTTACTAGAGGTCTCACTTTTGTTTGTCTCTTGAACGAGGTCGGTCAAAACAACAAGACGTGAGTAAATTTTCGCTAATTCATCATTTAAAAGTTCTTCAAAACTACTCCACAAATTCAAATAGCGAGCATAAGTAATTTCTGTTTCATTAAAATGTTGATTTAGAGTATCTTTAAAACGCTTTGACATGATTGTTTTTTTTCCAATCAGCTCAAGGCATCTTTCAACTGAAGCTTCGTCACTATTAGATCGAAATTTAAGAGATATGAATTTTTGTTTCAAGGACTTTTCTCCATCAGCATCAGCATCGGGAAGGTAAGCGCCACTGCGAACGTAATTAAGCAAGAAGGAGACCACGCCATAAAGTAGCCCTCCAATTCCAATAGCAATACCTGTCCACGAAAAGCCAACTACAGCTAACGAAACAAGGCCACCAATACCAAGAAGGCTTGAAACAGCAAGGTTTAACTTTCGAGTAGAACTTCCTGAGCGTCTAACTCGGCCTTCTGTTGTCGTTGTCATCTGTTTGTTCATAATCTACAATCTAGCCAAAATATCACTTAATTGAAACGAGAAAAGAAGGAATAAGCATGGGCATTTTTGATGCGTTTAGAAAGCAATTTATAGATGTTATCCAATGGAATGAAGAACTCCCCGGTACGCTTAGCTGGCGCTTTCCCATTCAAGACCAAGAAATACAAAATGGCGCTCAATTAACCGTCAGAGAGGGTCAGTGTGCCCTCTTTCTAAACGAAGGTGAAGTTGCCGATATATTTGGACCTGGCCTTCACACTCTTAACACAAGGGCCTTACCTATTTTAACAACTCTGCAGAGTTGGGATAAAGGTTTTGAAGGACCATTCAAATCAGATGTTTATTTCTTTAGCCTAAAAGATCAAATAGATCGAAAATGGGGCACCGCAAACCCTATTACAATCAGAGACAAAGATTATGGTCATATTAGGCTACGTGCCCATGGTACTTACTCATATTCATTAAAGAAGCCAGATATTTTCTACAAACGTGTTCTAGGTACCAGAGAAACTTACAATTGTGAGGAACTAGAGGGTCAATTGCGTTCAATGGTTCTAACCAGTATGAGTAGTTTCTTCGGCGCAAGCGGTATTAGCTTTCTCGATATGGCCGCTAACCAAGAAGCATTTTCTTTAAAGCTCAAAGAAGAACTATTAGACGATTTCGAGCAATATGGTCTAGAGCTTAAAACTTTTCTTGTTCAAAACCTATCTTTGCCAGAGGAGCTTCAGGAATACCTCGATAAGAACGCAAAGATGAAAATGGTCGGTAACTTAGATCAATTTACCAGATTTGAAACGGCAGATAATATTAGCACGGCCGCAGCTAATGAAGGCGGACTTGCGGGAATGGGTGCAGGAATGGGCGCTGGCCTTTCAATGGCCCAGGCAATGGCCGGTTCAATCGGTCAGGCAACTCAGGCCACCCCACAAGAAGACCCCTTAGAAACTATTGCGAAGCTTGCAAAACTTAAAGATCAGGGAATTCTAACAGAAGAAGAATTCACTATTAAGAAGCAAGAACTACTTAAAAAAATCACCTAGAGGTTTTCTGTGCTTAAAATCCCTTGCCCATCTTGTGGCGGAGAGCTTGTTTTCAGAAGCCAATCATCGGTTTTTGCTGTTTGCCCTTATTGTACATCAACAGTTGTGCGTCATGATCTTGATGTAGAGAAAATTGGTGAAATGGGTGCTTTAGCAGAAGACTCTTCACCTATACAGATTGGAATGACTGGGTCCTATAAAAATAAATTCTTTTATACCTCTGGCAGAATAATTTACGAATATGAAGATGGACAATGGAACGAATGGCATTTGTATTTTGACAATGGCGAATCTGCTTGGTTAACAGATGCTCAAGGCGAGTTCGCGATATCATTTGCAAAAGAGGAAGGAATCCCCTCTGCTTCAAAGTTAAGATTAGGCCTAGGAGTAGATGTAGGTGGAGATTACTTCAAAGTATCCGACATAAAGCAAGTAACTTACAAAGGTTCGGAAGGGGAACTTCCATTCAAGGCAGAGAAGAACTATAAATCAGTTGTTTATGATTTTTCCCATAATGATAATAAGTTTCTAACTGTTGAAATACCTAATGAACGGGGTGTCCCCCCCATTATGTACAAGGGAAGTTATATCGAATTTTGGAAATTATCTCCACAAAATATAAGAATATTTGAAGGGTGGATTTAATGGCCTTAACGATCAAAGGTACAAAAGTAAAACCAGTAGTAAAGTCTTTTAACTGTCTATCATGTGGAAGCCCAGTAAAAATTCACGTCGTTGGCCATACTCTAAATGTTGTATGTCCAAGTTGTAAGGCAATAATAGACGCCAAAGATCCGAATTTTAGAATTATTCAAAAGCTTACCAATCAAAAAAAATATACGCCTTATATTCCTTTAAACAATAAAGGAAAACTAAAAGGTAAGTTGTGGGAGTGTACAGGTTTTGTTGTAAAATCAGATTCAGGCTATTACTGGCAGGAGTACCTTCTATATAACCCTTATGAAGGCTACCGCTGGCTTGTTGAGGTCAATGGACACTGGGTACTCTACAAGAAAATCTATCGCGCAGTTGAAGATGCAAGTTCGGTAATATCTCAAAGGGTTAGGTACAAACAAAAGAAATTCAGACTCTTCAATGACGGAACCGCTAGGGTTACATATGTCGAAGGAGAATTTTACTGGAGAATTAAAGCGGGCAATGCCTCACTTGCAAGGGATTACATCGCCCCTCCGGAATCACTTTCAGTTGAAATTACCAAAAATGAAGAAAATTGGAGCCTCGGCATTCATATTGATGCTGAAACCATTCAAAAAGCCTTTAAAGTAGAAAATCCACCTCCCTATAGTATGGGTGTTGGTATGGCCCAACCCTCTCCTATTAAGGAGAAACTCCAAAAATGTATAAAACCAATGCTCACTTCACTGGTCGTTTTATTTGGTCTATGGGTAATTAGAGGTATCACAGCAAGCAACAAGTTGGTTCACCAAAGTTACCATAGCGTTAGCTCAGAAGAAGACTTTAAGAAGACAATTAAGACTGAGGAATTCGAAATCTCGGGAAGAACAAGTAATATAAGAATACACGGAACTGCACCTATTCTTAATTCTTGGCTATATGCAGACGCTATCCTTATTGACGTTGACTCACAAAAGGGAATCCCTATTCCTCTAGAGATATCTTATTATAGAGGTGGTGACTGGAGTGAAGGATCACGAAGTAGTTCTCGAATTATAAATAATGTTCCTCCAGGGCGGTATTATCTGAATTTAAAGTTACAAAAAGGACCGACCTTCTTACGTGGAAACTTTTATTTAGAAATCAGAAGAGATGTTACCTTTAGTTCAAATATGTTTATGGCGGTCATACTTATTCTCCTTGGACCTTTGTTTACTTTCTTTCGTTCACGATCATTTGAGGTAAGCAGATGGTCAAATAGCGATTACTCACCCTACCAGAGCGAATAAAAGGAGATCCGATGTATAAAATATATTGTTTTTTTGTTGTATTTCTTTTTGCCTACGTTTCCTTTACAGGAAGAAGTTTTTTAAGCCCTTCTTCTAAAAGGAAGTGGACCAGACCCGGACAAAGAAGTTATTACTATCATAAATAAGGAGCACTTATGGAAAACGCATTTAACTTTCATCAAATTTTATCGGCTTTCATCTATACTATTTTTGGAAGTATTGCTTTCGCAGTAGCATTCAAAGTACTCAATTGGTTAACACCAAATGATTTTTGGCACGAAATCTTAGAAGAACACAATCAGGCCCTGGCCATTGTCATTGGAGCCGTCTCCATTGGATTAAGTATTATTATTGCGTCTGCAATAAAGGGATAACCATGGGCAAGGCCCTCTTAATTAGTGTAGCGGTCATTTCGACATGTGGACTGATCTATGAACTTATTGCAGGGGCCCTAGCAAGTTATTTGTTAGGAGACTCAGTCACTCAGTTTTCATTAATTATTGGAACCTACCTATTCAGTATGGGTATTGGATCGTACTTATCAAAGTACTTTGAAAAAGATCTTCTAAGACGTTTCATCCAAATAGAACTCCTTGTAGGCATAATTGGTGGTTTTAGTGCGGCCATCATGTTTGTCTCTTTTGAACATGTATCGTCTTTTAGATTTTTACTCTTTACCTTCGTTATCATTACAGGAGCCTTGGTAGGGCTAGAAATCCCCTTACTTATGAGAATCTTAAAAGATGAGTATGATTTCAGTGACCTTGTCAGTAAGGTTTTTTCTATCGACTACGTAGGGGCCCTCTTTGCCTCACTCTTATTTCCTCTGGTTCTTGTGCCCTATCTAGGATTAATGAGAACTTCTTTTCTCTTTGGTGGGCTAAACATTTTAGTCGGACTTTGGACTCTCAAGCTCTTTAGTGACAAAATTGAAAAACCAAGAAGCCTAGCAATTATTGGTACAATCTTTGGCCTTCTTGTATTAGGCGGATTCATAGGTTCACACAAAATTCTCCATTTTGCAGAGGGAATGAAATATCCTTCTCCAATAGTCTTCAAGAAACAGACACGTTATCAAAAGTTAATCATCACTAGAAATAATGATAGTATCCGTTTGTTTATCAATGGCAATCTACAGTTTGATTCAAAAGATGAATACCGCTACCATGAGGCCCTTATTCATCCAGGTATGGCCTCTCTTGTTGAACCAAAGCATATCCTAGTTTTAGGCGGCGGTGATGGTATGGCCGTACGAGAGATTCTTAAATACCCAAGTGTTGAAAGTGTAACTCTAGTTGATTTAGATCCGGCGATGACTGAACTTTTTAAAACTAATGAGATGCTGACAACATTAAATGGTGATGCCCTTAACAGCAAATTAGTTACAGTTCATAATGATGACGCCTTTATGTGGTTAAAGCAAAACAAGAGAGTCTTTGATTTCATTGCAATTGATTTTCCAGACCCTTCTAGCTACTCATTAGGAAAACTCTATAGTCATAGCTTCTTTAAACACCTAAGAAAATCTTTAAACCCTGAAGGTCACTTTTCAATACAAAGCACCTCTCCCTACTTCGCAAGGGAGTCCTACTGGTGTGTCGGTGAGACAATTGAAGACACTGGTTTTACCATCGCTCCTTATCATGCATATGTACCTTCATTTGGTGAATGGGGTTATTTCATTGGTGGATTTAAACCTTATATCTTACCTACAAAACTCATGAGTGAACTTAAATTCATTGGACCCGAAAATATTTCTGGTTTATTTAACTTTCCTAAAGATATGAAAAGAATGAAGTCACCAATTAATCGTCTCAACAACCAAATCCTTGTTCGACTTTTTGAAAAAGAGTGGAGCCGTGTCAATTAAAATTAACCGAAGAAAGCTATTTGGTTATATAGGTGCAACAGCGGCACTAGGTTTAATGGCAAAAAGAGACCTACTTGATGCTTATGCCAAGAGAACATTCTCAGGAAAGGTCCTTGGCGCCAATTTTAAAAGAGGCCATCGTTTATTAAAAATGAATTTCCCTGCCCCAACAGAAAGACATAAGGTTAATGTCGCAATCGTTGGAACTGGTATTAGCGGTTTAAGTTGTGCCTATCACTTAAAGAAAGCAGGCATTAATGATATAGAGTTATTTGATCTCGAAGACCACCTAGGTGGCAAGAGCGCCTCCTTTAATAAAGAAGCACCATGGGGAGCCCACTATCTTCCTCTCCCCAACCCAGAAAATAGATCCCTCATAAACTTTCTAAAAGAGATTAAAGTCATCACCAAAGAAGACCATAAAGGACTTAATTACGATGAATTATTTGTTTGTTCAGACCCCATGGAAAAACTCTATATCTATGGTCGACTACAAGAGGGTTTAATTCCTCAAGAAGGTTTAGACCAAAAGGAAAGATTGGAATTTAAAAAATTCTTTCAATTAATGGAACAGTACAAAGGAACAAAGGGAGAGGATCGAAAATTTGCCTTTGATATTCCAATAGCGATGAGTTCAAGTGATCCTAATTATTTAAAATATGACAAGATAACGATGGAAGATTATCTTTTACAAAATGATTTAGTCACTAAACCTCTCCATTGGTACGTAAACTATTGTTGCCGTGATGATTATGGGACAACCATAAAAGAGATTTCGGCCTGGGCTGGAATGCATTACTTTTGTTCGAGAAGGGGCAAAGGAATTAATCTCAAAGACGAAAGTGTCCTGACATGGCCTGAAGGAAATAACTATCTCGCAAATAAACTTCATGAAGAAAGTAATTCTCCATTAAATACCGATCATATGCTTTATGAAGTTAGAGACAATTCCCTCCTATTCTTTAACCATAAAAAGAATATTACAACTGAGGTTATTGCTAACCATATCGTTTTAGCACTACCTCAGTTCATAATAGGAAGAATACTTAAGGTACCTTCAACTTTTGAGTATTCTCCGTGGATGGTCGCTAATATAAAAATTAAATGGGATGAGCGCCTCGCAGAGGCACTTGCATGGGACAATGTTAATTATCATGGTCGTGGACTAGGTTTTGTGGTTGCAGGACACCAGAGTCTTAGAAGATCAATGGAAGAGAATATATTAACCTATTATTGGCCACTCACTCACCTTCCTCCAAAGAAGGCCAGGAACTGGGCCCTCGGCAGAAGTCACGAGTCCTGGAGTAAGGATATTTTAAAAGACCTTACCCCTATGATATTTGATATAGAAGACAGAATAAAGTCTATAGACATTTGGCCTTGGGGCCATGGAATGGTTAGACCTACCAAAGGTTTTCTTTTTGGTGAAAGAAATAATGTGGTACCTAAACCACACAGTAATATTCACTATGCCCATACTGATCTAAGTGGCCTCTCTCTTTTTGAAGAAGGATTTTATCAAGGCGAAACTACATCAAAAAACATCATTAAAAGTTTAAATGGAGTCAAAGGGTAATGTGGATACGATCTCAAAAAGCAGATCTAATCTTTATCATTGGCCCGGCCTTTATTGCCTCCATACTTGTCCTTTTATTGCAGACTCTTAATTTGGCCCCAAAGAGTCTCGGCCCTATCCAATGGCTCATATTAGTGGCTTTTATTGATGTAGCTCATGTATGGTCCACTCTTTTTAGGACTTATTTAAATAGGCTTGCCTATCAAAGAATAAAGAACGCCTTATGGATTATTCCACTTTGTTGTTATGTGGCAGGTGTAATTCTCCACAGTATTAGCGAGTTAACATTTTGGCGCACCATTGCTTATCTCGCTGTTTTTCATTTCATCCGCCAGCAATATGGTTTCTTTTCAATTTATAAAGCGAAAGAATTAAAAGATAATCAACATAATAATTTTGATAGATTCGTAATTTATAGTTGTAGTATTATCCCCTTAATCATTTGGCACTTTTCAGGTCCTCAAGAATTTAATTGGTTTCTTAAGGGAGACTTTTTTTACATGAGAAATGATTATCTAATTCTTCCTTTAAAAATACTTGGCCCCATCATTATATTTATATTTTTTAGTAAAGAAATTATTTTGCACAAGAGAAAAATATTAAGTCCCAAAAACCTCATTGTGCTAGGTACCTATATTTCTTGGTGGACTGGGATCGTATGGATAAAGTCTGACTGGTCTTTTACACTTACCAACATCATAGCTCATGGCATTCCCTATTTTGCTCTCATTTACTGGTGTCATATAAAGAAGCCAGAGGCCTTATTATGGCCATCTTTTATACCCATAATAGTTTGGCCTTTACTGCTCATTACCCTAGGCTTCACAGAAGAGCTCCTATGGGACACCTTATTGTGGCGTGAAAACCAGGCTATTTTTGGTATATTTTATTCTTTACCAGAAGCCTCCTCTTTATCTTTAAAGGCCTTATTGGTACCATTATTAGCATTACCACAAGCAACACATTATATTTTAGATGGACTAATTTGGAGAAAAAACATCACGTTAGAAGTCTAGCGAAGAAACTAAAAGAATATTTGTACAACCCAAATGCTAAGGATCAAAATAGAGATGAAAATTGTAATCTTCTTAATATCGGTTTTAACCCTAGCAATCACTATTCGTTTTTATTTTTTAGGTAAAGAAAGCCAACAAATGATCGTGAAGTTGTCAGCTCCGAAAGAACATTTAGAACCTTGCGAGAGTTCCGATCATTGTTTCCATAGTCATGACCAAACAGAGAAGATTAAAGGAATCAACCTAGAGCAGTTCTTAAAGATCAAATCAACTATGGAAGAAATGGGCTTTAATAAAGTAGTCGCTCTTGATAATTATCTTCACTACACGGCGATTTCGGGTATTTTTGGATTTGTTGACGATATTGAGTTTTTTATAAACAAGACAACTCATGAGTTGGAGTTTCGATCAAAGTCCCGGGTTGGTAAATCAGACCTTGGAGCTAACAAAAAAAGGGTTCAGGCCATTTTAGAGCAGGCCATGAACTAAGTGCTATGGGGTGTTCTTTCAGGACAATTTACTAACTTAATGCTATTTTAAATTAAGACAAATTTTGGAATCGCCTAAAACAACCAAAGGGATAAACATAAAAAATATTAAGTATATCTCTCTCGTTTGCACCGCCATGATTTTTCATCTCATAAGCTCAATCCAAGCAATTGAAGTAAAATGGTATGGAGCGAGCTGCTTAAGTATTAGCGATGAAAATACCCGTATTATCATTGACCCCTTTCTTACCCGCCCATCCTTATGGAAGGTTCTTACCAATCAGGCGTTAATTCCCGACACTCGGCTTATTAAAAAATACTTTGGTAAGGACAGCAGGGAAACAATAATTCTTATCACTCATACCCATTATGACCATATCCTTGATCTTCCAGAAGTTTTAAGAGCTAACCCGAAAGCGAAGGTCTATGGTCCTGCTGAAACAATCGACTTTCTGAAACTTTTTAAAATAGACACAAATATATTTAAATCTTTATCAAAGAACCATTCACTTAATATCGGTCAATTTTCGATTGAGTCGTTTGATATTAAACATAGTAATCTACCATTTGGGTTTAGCTTTTCTAGAGGCAAAATGAGCTCAACAATTACCACACCACTAGGGGCACAAGACTATCAATCGATGAATAGTCATTCATTCTTCATTAAGCACAAAGACGCCAGGATACTCTTGCACCCTAGTGCAGAACCACAAAAATACGACTTAAAAGATATTGACCTCTTGATAGTGGGCCTTACTAGCTTGAATATCAATTCTTTAAAGAAGGAAGTGATTGATAGAGTGCAAGCAAAAAGAGTTTTCGCCATACATCATGATAATTTCTTTAAGAGCTTTGATAATCCATTAGCAAAGATGCCTTTCTTTCCCACATTGGGAGTTTTTCCAACAAAAAAACTCCCAATCAGTATCAAACTAGATGCTTCTCTATAGATTTAGAAGCTATTATTTCCAAAGTTAGCAGAGATAACGTCACAGAACCTTACTGTACCACCAGCATTCAACCAGACGTCGAAATCCACCTTATAATTCCAGGTCCAAATATTTCCGTCACTATTACCTGCAGTAACCGAAAACAAATAACTGACATGCAAATTGTCCATATCAATCACATTTTGAGTAGCAATATAAGAGGTACTTTCGTGATACCCAGGTATAGCACCCACATCACTTAGAACTTTTTGATGAAGTGTTTTTTGCCATGATTGTGCTTTATCGAAACAATAGTTAGCTTCGCCGTGAGCTTGAAAAACAATGAAAGGTAGAAGAATAAGTAGTCGTATCATAAAATCCTCGTTTTTTTGACTCCCCTTGCTATCAATCACACACCTATTTGAAAAGCTTCTTAGAAAATTTGATGCGAAATTTGAGTAGAGTCCATAAAGTAACCTTTATAACCTCCTTAAAATCATCAAAATGCGCTTAGCGCAATTATCAGTAGTCTTCTTTTTCTGATGATCCTTAACTTAAAAACATAATTCTTGCTGAGTCTTTCTCAAAAAAGAAACTAACTAAAAAAAATCGTAACTGATGGATTCAAAAAGACCAATTTTAAATTGCGCATTATTAGTCAAATCGGTTTTTATGACCAACCATTCTAATAATCAAAATCTAACAAACGAAAAAAAGAAATAATACCTTAACAAAAATCTAACTTACCATTTAAAAGGAATTTACTATCCTTGTTTTCAAATAAGAAAACTATTTTAAACAAGGAAGTAGAAATGAAAAAAACCATTCTTATGATGGTTCCTCTTTTGTTAAGTCCCCTTTTGCTCGCCAATGACATTGTCGTAATTGGAAATGACACCAAAGGCAGCGAAGTCGTTTATAAAACTACTGCAACAAAAATCGAGAAGGCATTAGTCGAGTCCAATTACCTTAAGAAAGAACTTGCCCAAAATGTATTAGCAAATAATATCAGTCAATCTTCATGGAAACTTAATCAATTCACACTAGGTTTAGGTCTAGAGGGTGAAGCAGGCATTGGACCATGGAATTTAGGTTTGGCGATTAAGCAAAGACTTGTTTTTAAAAAATAGAAAAAGGATAAACTATGAAATTTATTATAATGGCGATATTTATGACATGTGCATCAGCACAGCAATTACCAAGTAATTGGTTTGAAGAGATTAATGATAATCAGAAAAGCAATAATGAACTCTCTCAACTAGAAGGGTACTTAGAGAGGATATTAAAAATTCAAGAGACAGTATTGATTCAGTCTGAAAAAACAATCAACAAGGGCCTTGGTGAATGGAAACTCTCAGGACAAAAAACAGACCTCGCGGTGAGTAAATCAGGTCTCTTTGGTTTCTCAGCAGTTAAAGGAACATCCGCAGTAGAATTATCTTGGTCAAAGAAAAGTAATAAGTCAGATATTGAGCAAGAAGAAGAGATTATTGAACTCAATTCAGAGATGGATGAGAGAGATGTACTAGAGCTAGTAAGGCCGGTATATAAGGTTCTCTTAAAGAACATCAATAAAAGAGAACATAGGCACAGAAGCAAGAACTTTGAAGATCATGTACTGCGCTATCATCGTGCATTGAAGCAGGTTTCGACTTTAGAAGAAACTCAATATGTAGCTGATAAATTTAGGCTCGACATGAGTGTGAGCTATAGCTCACCACTATTAGGCCTTAGTCGATTAAGTGGTGACACACGCGTTCGTTTAGAATGGAAGATTACCCCCTCAAAGAATAAAAGTGCAGAAGATGAGGATCAAAAGGTTGTCAGAAAAATCCTAGAAGACGTAAGTACTGCCCTAGAGAAGGTCGAAGTACAAGATGGTTATAAATTAAAGAAGATTTCAATAGGTCTTGGGCTCAGTAAAAAGAATCTTTTAAGCTTCTCAAAAGTAAAAGGAAGTATAATGGGCCACCTTTTTTTAAAGAAGGTAAGTTCTAAGGGTAAAAATTCTTTCAAATTCTCAGATGAGGACTATCAGTGGAACGATTCGCAGGAAAATAAGTTGTTTGGTCTTTTTAAAAGATCAAAGTTTAGAAAGGGAATAGAAAGGTCTTTTAAAATGACGAATTGGTTCTCCAAGCAATTTAAACAACAAGATAGCGACTGGGTTATTAATAAGTTTAAGACGTCATTTAGTATCTCTTACAGTGGGTTTTTAGGCCTTGCCAATACTTCAAGCAACAGTGCAGTATCATTTGAATTTAGTAAATAAGGAATAGACTATGAATAAGACAATTAGCCTTTTAATAATTATGATGATAATGAGTTTTAATATTAATGCAGTCTCAGAAAACCAATTATCAAATTGGCTCTCTTCAGAATTACAGGATCATGAAGAATTACTATACGTTCTGGATCAAGAAGTGGCTTCTACGCAGATGGAGCTTAATACAATAAGAGTACGTCTAAGAGCGACTCTCTCGGTAGAGATTCCTCTACTTGCAAAAGGCAAAATTCGCCCAGAAGTTGAGCTATACTACAAAAAATAAAAAAAAGGGGATGCATTATGCATCCCCTCTTATCTTGTTAAAAGATTTTTTATCTGGCATTGCTAACGAGCATCTGTAACTCTTCCGAAAGCTTCTTAAGGTCTTCCGATGAATCTAGCGTTTGCTTAGCATTACGTGAGCTTTCTTCAGCTGAATCTGCGACATTTCTTATCAATGAGGAAATACTTTCAACCCCCTCCGAAGACTCCTTCACAATACGACTAACTTCACCTGTTGTAGCAGACTGCTCTTCAACGGCAGCTGCTGTAGATGCAGCAATTTCATTTAACGAGTCAATCAAGAGACCAACATCAGAAATAGCAGTAATCGAACTTTTTGTAGCATCTTGAACATTAGTAACTTGGTTTGATATTTGTTCTGTCGCTTGTCCCGTCTGTTTAGCAAGTTCCTTAACTTCATTTGCAACAACAGCAAAACCCTTGCCTGCTTCACCCGCCCTTGCGGCCTCAATAGTTGCATTCAGAGCAAGGAGATTAGTCTGTTGGGCAATTGAGGAGATCGCCTTGACGACGGAGCCAATTTGTTCCGAAGTCTCCCCTAGCTCTTTAATTAAACGGTTTGTATTCTCAGACATTTTCTTCGCCTCTCCGGATTTGGTTGAGGCCTCTAAGGCAGAACTTGAGATTTCTTTTATAGATGCGGTCATTTCTTCTGTACTCGTACCAACAGTCATTACGCCACTGCTTACTTCCTCAACGGCTGCTGAGCAAGACTGAGACTTTTGTAGAGTATCTTCAGAGTTTGCATAGAGCTGATTCGCCGCTGCGGATAATGAAATTGATGATTCCATCAAACGCATACTTGCCTCATCAAAAGTATCCACAAGATTATTATAGGCTTCTTTTTCTTTTGTTAAATCTGTCGCATACTTTACGACCTTACAAACCTTTCCATCTGCATCATGAATAGGGTTATAAGAGGCATTTATCCAAACATTATTTTTATTTTTACCAATTCTCTTATATTCACCTGCATCGAATTCACCTCTATTTAACTTATCCCAAAACTGACCATAAGCAGGACTATTTGTATATTCTGGTTCACAAAAAATTCGGTGGTGTTTTCCAACGATTTCATCAAGTGTATAACCGAGTGTATTTAGAAAGTTACTATTGGCCTCTATGATAGTTCCATCGAGATTAAACTCAATGGCCGCCTGAGATTTATCAATGGCACTTATTTTACCTTGGTAATCCGCATTCTTAATTTTTTGCTCCGTTATATTTGAAGCAAACTTTACAATTTTAAAGGGTTTTCCATCTGCATCAAAAATAGGGTTATAAGTAGCTTGAATCCAAATTTCACTTCCATCCTTACTCAGTCTTTTAAACTCTCCGGCGTGATAGTTTCCCTGATTTAGCTTTGTCCAAAATTGCATGTACTCATTAGTTTTAGTATAACTCTCTTCACAAAAGATACGGTGGTGTTTGCCTTCGATATCTTGAAGTGAATAACCTAGAGTATTTAGGAAATTATCATTCGCCTTTATAATGGTACCATCTAGATTAAATTCAATGACGGCCTGGGCCTTATCGATAGCAGAGAGCTTACCGATATTTTCTAAATTGTTCATTATTTTATCAGTATTGTCTTGAGCAAATTTAACAATCTTTATCACTTCATGATTCTCATCGAATACTGGTGTATAAGAAGCTGTAATCCAAACAAAGTCTCCATTTTTAGTAAATCTCTTAAATTCACCAATCCTTGATTTGCCATTAGAAAGGTCTTTCCAAAATTGCTTGTATTCTAAAGTCTGGGAATATTCATCATCGCAAAAGATACGGTGATGGTTTCCTTTTAATTCATCTTGTCTATAACCCATTGCCTTACAAAATAATTCATTGGCCTCAATAATTGTTCCATCTGGATAAAATTCAATAACCGCATAATTTTCATTAATAGCGTTTAATAAAGAGACGTCATGATCATTTGTTTTTTTTGCAGCTGCTGATGTCATAATTCTTTCCTTCCATGATGAGACTAACTTTTAATAAGGTTGATAACTATTTTGTTAAATTTTAATGATGTAAATCATCAAAATTTCTTCCATTCTTTCAACAACTTTTCGGAGTCATAAACTATTACTTAAGTTAAACATCTGTTTTCCTTACCTTTTTACCTGAAAAAAAGAATGCTTAAGAAAGGTTAAGCACCATTCTCTTCCTTGTAATTCCTTCAATAGAAATTCGTCTGATCCATAAAAATGCTATAAGGGGATTTTTAATCCTAAAGCAGTGATATTTATGAAACTAATAACCTTAATTTTCTTATTTGTTTTTAATCCCCTCTTATTTGCGGCAGAAGCTGATCATTTTAGCCCAGAGATTGATCAAAATAATGAAGAAGGATTAATTCAGGATCTAGAAGATTCTAATGAATTACTTACTCAATCAACCCACAAAATGGTCAAAAGTGTCTTAGATAAAATAAATAAAAACAATTCTTGTCAGCAAATGGATGAGAAGGAACTCTATAAAGAGTTAAAAACGATATTTTCAAACCATACTAAAGGCAAGCTAGTAAAAGAGATTCTATATACAGGTAACTATCCCTTAATAAAGATTCACTTATTAAAATCAATCTATAAAGACTGGAGCATATTTAACGGCTATCTTCTCGGTAAAAAGAATGCCTCAGAGAGTCCACTAGCACTTTCTCCACTTATTCGTATAAGAGATGTAACTCTTGGGGTTGATAAGCTCGAGCATCTATTTGGTATGGGTTATCAATATTTTGATCGCGCCTACTTAAGAGAAAAGTCAATCAAGCGTATTTTAAAAAGAGGAATCTTTTTCGAGAAGACCATATTAGGTGGAAATATTTTGGCCACAGGTGTTTTTTCTTATGCCGATCTGGCCGCTAACTTCAACGGCATGAGGTTTTGGAATCACATCCTTCAAAAGAGAGATGATATCCTTGGAAAAGAATATAACTACGGACCCTATATAGTTTGCCAGGCAGGAAGTTGGGTTCAATCAAAACCTATTGATTTTTCCCAATATATGGATCTTTCTGTCGACGAGTCTATCAATTGCTCTAAGCTTGCTTCAAAAGGTGGCGTAACGAAATATCGTAAGATTTTGAAAGAGAATTCTCTTCAATGCCCAAGGCGACCTGACCTTTATAGAGATCTCTTAAGAAAGTATTCTATCCCAACCCCCGGTGACAGGAAATCGAGACCACTCTCCCATTGGATCCTCAATAATAATGGTATTGAAAAGTTAAGCTATTTTAACGAATTTTAGATATCTTCAGCTTTTTCTATTGGTAATAAGATCTCTTTAATTGCAGAAATTAAGGCATTAGTTGAGGAATAGATTTCACGATTAATGTTAAGAAGTGTGGCGATATCTAGTTCACGAATTGATTTGAGTTTATAGAAATCATAGATCATCTTTTGATGGTTAATTTGATCCCTATTATTTATATTCTTAATCTCTAAAATTTCCTCAAAGATAAGAGAGTCATTATCTAAGCCTCTTACCTCATCAATAAGTTCATAAGTTTTTAGAATACTATTAAGAAGTTCCTTATGAATATCAATAAATTCAACTCTCGCAGAATTCTCAATATTTTTCATATTGTGGTGAATATCTTTCGCAGCTTTTGCTGAACGAGAAATATTATCTATTGCCTTAAGAAACTGACCTAATCGTTTAGAGTCTTCTTCTCGAAGCTTTTGCTCATGAACGAGTAAGATATAGGATAAGATTTCACTGATTCTCTCTTTTAAATCTTCATAGTTCCTTATAAATTCCTTTCTAGAACGCTTAATTGTAAAGGCCTCTAAATTTGTACTTAAGAGCTCATCAAGAACAAGGAGAAGATCTTTTCCCAAGGCCTCAATGGCCGCCTCTGGGACAGTATGACTAACTTTATGAATAAATTTCGTAAAGTGATGATTTCTCTCTGGAACCCACTTTCTGAGTAGCTCTACGAATTTATTCGTGAAAGGCAAATAGAGAAAAATACCCAGTAAATTAAAGCAACTATGAAACAAAACGAGAGAGTAAAGGGGCTCATTTTCGCCGAAAATAAAAGTAACAAATAATAATAAAGGCTTCAGGATTATTAACGCCAAAAGATTTGTACCAACATTAAAGGAGAAGTGAGCAAGAGATGTCTGCTTTTTACTTGGAGAGCCACCAAAGCCCGCAATCAATGCTGTAATCGTAGTGCCGAGGTCTGCACCTATGATGAGGGCGGCGGCACCAGGAAGAGCGATAACCCCAGCATTTAAGGCCGCAAGTGTAGTCATCATCGTGGCAGAACTCGACTGAGTAATGGCCGTAAATATAAAACCAAAAATAAAATAAATAATTCCACTGTAAACATGAAGAGTAGAAACATCAAAAGATGTGGTTAAACTAGACATGGCACCTTTCATAAAATCTAGGCCCAAAAATAACAGCCCTAAAGAGGCCAAGAAGCGAAAGAAGTTAGTCCACTTTAAATGTCTTGGAAGTAATATTGATAATAAAGCGCCTACTCCAATCAATGGAAAGGCAAAGCTCTGAATATTAAACTCAAAGCCAATAAAAGTGACGATCCAACCTGTAAAGGTCGTCCCTAGATTTGAGCCAAAGATAACTCCTAGGGCGTTCCTCATTTCGATAACACCTGCACCTACGAAAGAGATAACCATTAAGGTGACAATACTGCTGCTTTGTAAAAAAGAGGTTGCGAGAGTTCCAATGAAGATGCCTCTTATGGGGGTCTTTGTGTACTCTCTGAAAATTGTTTTAAATCGCCGCCCTGCTAACTCAACAAGAGCAGCTTCAATGAGCGACATAGAGAGTAAGAATATTCCAAGACCGGCGATAAATCGCCATAAGTCGATGGCCTCAAGTAGCTTTAATATGTCCATAATCATCTAACTGATAAAGTTTAATAAATTGCGAGGTAGGGAAGAAAATTAATCCACTTTATCATAATGCTCCAGACGCAATGCGCATAGATTTACAAACATGGGAATCATTGAGAATAATTATACTTTTAAATGATCAATATAATTGGAAAAAATATATGTATACCCTCCTTCATAATCCTAAATGTTCAAAGAGTCGCCAATCCCTAAAGATACTTGAAGATCAAGGTGTACTTTTTCAGGTTCGTGAATACCTTTTGAATCCCTTAGATAAGAAAGAGCTAACTGATCTTTTAAAAAAGCTCGACATGTTGGCAAGCGCTATTATTCGTTCCAAAGAATCTATTATTAAAGAAGAAAATATTGATATTAGTGATGAAGAGAATTGCTTGCAGGCTATTTTAGAATATCCTCAACTTCTTGAGAGACCTATACTTATAGATAAGACCAAGGCAGTGATTGGTCGTCCTCCAGAGAATTTATTAAGAATTCTTGTAGTGAAAGAGCGCAGCTAAACCTTTCTTTACTCTTTTCTTCTTTGGGGCGGGGTCTTTTACTTTTTGCTTTACCTTTTTTTCTTTCACAGTCTCTTGAAAAGGCATAGATTCATTCTCAATGGCCATACTGACTTTTAAAGTGCGGCCCATATAATCTTTTCCATCGAGTATACGTATCGCTTTTTCAAAGTCTTCTTTTTTTGCCAATTGGACAAAGGCAATCCCTTTGCTTTTCTTAGATCTCTTATCTATTACGACATAAACATAAGTAACTTTACCTAGGCCTTGAAACATTTTTACGATGCCTTCTTCTCTAATTCCGTAGGGAAGGTTACCAACATAGAGAGTTGGGATAAATGCATTCTTTTTAGCAACGGCAAATGGCGTATTCATATAGGGCCCTGTTAATAGCAAAATTCACGTTAAAATAGGCAAAACAGGCCCATAAGTAAAGGAAGTCATAATCTCCATCAGTTTGCGATGAAAAAAATACTAAACTTAGGTTCCCCAATCATGGGTTATACGAGAGCGCTAGAAGCGGCACTGGACGGTTGCACTAGCATTAATAAGGGGGTCAAGATAAGGGTTGTTGGCATAAACAAATCCTTGGATACACTGACCGGAGGAAACATGGCCCGACTGAAAGCCGTTGTACCAAAAAGATGAACGAGTGACACCTTGGACTCGCATTTCACAATACATCGTCTGGTAAGTGGAATTACAGGCCTTACAAACGGCATTTACACCACCATTCAACAAGCAATTGGCCTGAAAGTTGAACCAGGCCATCGTATTAAGGCTCAAAGTCATCGAAAAGATTAAAATTAAGGATTTCAAGTCTATCTCCCAAAATAAGTTCTACTTAGAGAGAGATACAAAACTTTGGGTGTTATCGTCAATAAACTTGATCGAGACAAAAAATGTGATGTTATTGGCAAGCTTGGGTATTTGAAATTTCCTTAATAATCTCTTCTCGGTACCCTATATTTGCGACCCCTGATGAGCATATAGAACAGCGCACCTGATGCCTGGCCCTTAGAGGAGACCAGTAACGGGAAATACCTAAATAACGGTTTCCTCTTCCCTTACAAGAGATACAGCCGTCTTCCTTAAGCCAAGTTTTGAAAATAGCTAAACCACATTCAATTGAGGTTTCTGGATCATGAAGAGAGTTAGGTCCATCAACATCACAGCCATTTCTTTTGTAGCGACTGGCCTTTGAACTCTGATAAGAGATTTGTAAGAGTCCTCTAGAAGTTACGTTTAAAGAACCATCACCAAAATTACCTTCATTATTACTAACCATTGGATCAAATTTGGACTCTCTCAGACTAAGGGAATTTAGAAGATGAATCCAAAATGCCGTTTTCTGTTCATTCGTTTTAGAAGGAAAACCTGGGCAGAAATCCTGAATATCAGAGATCTTTTCATCAAAGAATATACTTTTATTAGAGTTGATAAAACTAGCTGCTATCGAAGTCCAGCTCTGCTTAGGGTTTACAGAGTCCCATAAAAAGGCTTCTTCTCTAGGTATTAATTGGGGTCGAATAGGATTGTCATTAAAAGCACGAATTATGTAATCGGCCTTATCTATTTTCCACTCATAAATAAAGATTTTCTTCTTATTAAGCTCATCAATGGCCTGTCTCTCGGAACCCGATAAACCAGTGGTAGAGATAAGAAGAGACCCAAAATACCTACCTCTTATAACCTTTTTACTACCTTCCTGATTCAAGTAATGCTCACCGGGAAAATAGACATTAGGTCGAAAGCTTATCTCATGCCCTTCAGCTAATTCATAAACTGGTCTTAAAACCTCTTCCCCTGAATCAAGTAATCCAATTGTGTATATAGTTGCCCCACTTTTAGAGGTCACTTTAGAGGCCGATCGAAAATTTATATCAGCTGAATATACTTGAGATATAAGGATTAATTGAATCGCGATAAACACAACTTTAAATGAAAACATAGGACCTCTCTTCCGTGGCGAGATTATCGACATTTAATTCCAAAAGAAAGGCTCATGGTAAAAGGTACTCATAATAGGCGCTAAATTTTGATTTAAGGAATGCTTCAATAGACTAAATAGATTTTACTGCAAAGAGATAGAGTATCTTATGAATACCGATTCATCATCCTCTTTTAAAAATCCATCATTTTCAGATTTTTGATATTCAACAATCATAACAGAGCCTTTATTAAGCTCCATCTCTCTTTTTACTAATATCTTTCGATTTCCTTTATCATCAACAGAAAACTTAGAATCAAGAATGGTTCGACCATCACCGAACATTAAAGCTGCGTTGTAACTATGGGACTCATCACTTCTTAGAGCTGCAGAGTTCTCAATATGATAACCCTCCCAAAGCTCAATCTCGAATTGCCCTGTAATCGAATGCGTTCCACTTTTATCTATATCAAAACGAATTAAGCTATTAGTCTCTTCATCTACTACTTCAGTAAAGGCAGCCTTCCGTTTGGAGTCTATAGAAATATTAGTATGAATTTTAAGAGTTCCAATGGACTCTTCTGAGTCGATATTAAATATGGTTAATTTTTTGGGGATATAATACTCATGTTCTATATCAAGGCCGACCTTAACTTTTAATTTCCCTGGGGTTTGAGGATCTGATTCATATTCGTAGGCCAAGCTAAAGGATTCAGTCTTATCGTCTTCTTCAACGACTTGTTCTTCCCTGTAA
>JAFMBV010000165.1 GCA_017858255.1 Bacteriovoracaceae bacterium | reverse complement strand
GTCAATTTCTCGCAAGGCTAGAGCTCTTTAATTTCAGTGATTAGAGGCTTTTTTTAAGTTCACCAATGGAGATGGTTTCACCAAACTTAATGAGGGTGCCATCAGGTTTTTGAAGGAAATAGGCGGGAACTCCAACGTAGCCATGTTTCTTTAAAAAAGCCCCGATAACAGGATCATATTTAGTCCAATCACCAAGTAGAAGTTTGATATTATTTTCTTGAACAAGTTCTCTAAATGAAGATGTATCCAAGACGAGTCTTTCATTTACTTTACAGGTGAAACACCACTTTGCCGTAAAATCCAAGAAGACTATTTCTCCCTGTGATTGATAGTCTCTCATTTTTTCTTCCGACCACTTTTCCCACAGTACTTTTCCTGCAGAGTTCTTCTCACGAATAAGGTCTGTTGAGCCGGCCGAACTATCTTCGTTAAAGCTTAGGGGGCTTGAGAAAAGTAAGTAGAAAGGAAAGAGGGCTATGGCAAAAAAGGTAAGGCGCCAAAGCTTCTTTTTAGAAATATGTTTTTGAAAATAGAAAGCAAAAAAGAGCATTAAAAGCCCAGTATTAAGCTTCATTAGCGGTAGATTGCCCGAAGTCAGTGAGGTGAATACATCGAGAAGCCATAAGGCCGTTAGTAAGAGAGTTAAACCTAAGAACTTCTTAACACTTTCCATCCAAAGACCAGGCTTTGGCAGGAATCTTATGGTCGCTGGGAAAAGACCAGTCATAAGAAAAGGAAAAGCTAGGCCAAGGCCGATCGCTTGAAAAGTTAAGATGATTTCAAAGGGACTTGCGGTAAAGGCAAATGTTAAGGCCGTACCAAGAAAGGGTGCACTACAGGGAGTGGAAAGAATCGTCGCTAAGACACCTCCAAAGAAATCTCCCGCCATTCCTTTTTTTATTTGTACATCACCTAAAACTTTACCGCCTGGAGTTTGAAATTCATAAAGACCAAAGAGATTGAGTGCAAAAACAAAGAGCACAACGATCATCATGGACACAAATATTGGACTTTGAAGTTGAAAGCCCCAACCAACATTTTCGCCGGTTGATTTTAAAATAAGAATCGCGGCGCTAAGGGTGAAGAACGTAGATAAAACACCCAGTGTATAGAAGATATTGTGTTTTAAGATATTACTTCTGGATTCGTCAGAGTGGACTACAAGACCAAAAAGTTTGAGCGAGATGACTGGTAGAACACAAGGCATGACGTTTAAGATGAGTCCACCAAAGAAAGCAAAAAGAAGAATGGTGAAAATAGACGCCGGTACTTTCGTCTCTTTTGATTCAGCCGTGGCAGCGGTATCTTGGGGAGTATCATTAGAACCTGAAGGAGCAATGAAGCTCATGGAGTTCATTAACGATTCAATGGCCTCACTACCAGTAAGGTCAAAACGTTCAAAGGTTTTTTCAATTATGGCCACTTTGTTATCGAGAGGGTTTTGCCACAGAAATTTTAGGGTTATTGGCTCACTAAAAACGCCATCTACCGGAAATGGAACAACGGGATCAACATACTCGCCATCCCACATGATATCCATTTTACCAAAAAGAGTGTCTTTATTATTTGAAAAGAGTTTCTCTCTTTGGGTATCTATTAATTTTTGACGGTAGGGAGTTAAGAGACCAAGCTGATGAGGAAGTGCTTTGCCTCCGATGTTTGTAAAGTTGTAATAAACTAGGAGTTGATTTTCTTCAGGGCCTTTCTTTAACACTATATCGATAGAGTCTGGCCATGAGGCTTTTGTAGGCAATTTCGTGAAACGATTGCTGAGCTCTTCATTACTTAGGGTGAAGTCTTGTGGAGTTGTGTTTGTTAAAAGACCATCAGCATATGTGGCCTCGATATCAACTTTTCCTGGGATGCAAATGTGCTTGCAGACCAGCCAATTTGAACTCAGTTTGAGCTGACTGCCTTGGTCTTCTGTAATTTCAAAAAATCTCGTGTAAGATCCATCATAGCCATAGGCAAGAATATCGCCCTTTTCAATAAACCTTTGAGGAATGGGCCAGGGGTATTCATTTATTTTAAAATTTGTTGGTTTTATTTCTGTGGGCAGCCCAGCATCACCTGGGTTTATCCAATAGGTGTGCCAATGAGGAGCATTCTTGTAAGAGAGGGCAAAAATATTTTTCCCTTGATGATTGAAAATTTGAAGTGAAGTCTCTACAGGTTTGTCTGGTATAGACTCGTCTGCAAAAGTAGGAAAAAGGGAAAAAATAACAGAGAAAATGAGAAGAAAGTTTTTCATGAATGACCTTAATCTATTTGATATATATTTCTTTATAAAGACCTAAAAATTTTAGCATATAGCTGCGTCTTATGCCCATATCAAATAGTCTAAGACGTTTTTTCACGTCCTGTGTTATGGTTTTGTCATGAAATTGCCAAATTTGCCTGAGCGCATTATATGTCTTACTGAAGAGTCCGTTGAGCTCCTTTATTTGCTAGGGGAGGAATCCCGCATTGTTGGGGTGTCTCAGTATGCTGTCAGGCCTGATCAGGTAAAGAAAGACAAACCTGTTGTCTCCGTTTTCACTCATGCCAATTTAAAGAAGGTCATAGAACTAAAACCTGACTTAATTATTGGCTATAGTGATATTCAAAAAGATATTGCCAAGAGTTTTATTGAAATGGGTCAGAATGTCTTTATCTCTAATCATCGAACCTTACAGGAGACGCTCAATTATTGTGCCTTACTGGCATCAATGGTGGGAGCCTCTGAACGGTTTGATGTCATTGTGAAAAGATGGCTTAAAAAAATTGAAGAAACAAAGGAATGGGCCAAGAGCAGACCTCAGAAATTGAAGGTTTATCTTGAGGAATGGGATGAGCCGCGTATTTCTGGTATTCGTTACTTTTCTGAACTTGTGGAGCTATGTGGTCTTGAGGATATCAACCGCCACTTACGCGATGGTATCTTGGCCAAAGAGCGCTTTCCAAATGAAGATCATATTTTAAAGGAGCGTCCAGACTTTATTTTTGGATGCTGGTGCGGCAAGCCTGTCGATATCCCAAGCATAGTGGCACGACCTGGTTGGGAAGAGTTACCTGCTATACGTGAAAATAGAGTGGTTGAGCTTCCTCCAGAAATATTTCTACAGCCTGGTCCTGCATTATTTGAGTCGGGTCTTGATTATCTAAAGTCTTTAATTGAAGAGCATGCCTGAGGACACCAGAGTCTACTAGAGCATGTGCTCTTTAAAGAGCATGGCCGCACCAAGAACTCCCGCACTATCACCAATTTGATGCTTATAGACCCGGGGCTTACTTCCTTTTACGAAAACACCTGCCCATAATTTTTCTTCAATATTTTCATAAATTTTTTCAATGGTACTTATTCCACCACCTAAAACAAAGTAGTCGGGATCAAAGAGAGTACAAAGGTTCATGAGAAATTCAAGTAAATCTTCTTGATATTGATTTTGAATCTGTCTCGCACTTTCATTAGTTTCTTCAAAAACTTCTGAGGCCCTAAGAGTGAGACCGGTTTTACTTTTATAAGAGGCTTCAATGCTTGGGCCACACAGGTATTGTTCTGCACAGCCTAATCTACCGCAATAGCATGGTCGACCATTACTATAGAGGACATGGTGGCCAACCTCTGCACCACCACCGTGGCGACCAATGTATGCTTCACCATTTATAATGACTCCACCACCATTTCCCGTGCCGAGAATAATACCAATTCCAATTTGTTCATTAGGGGAGATGCCAGATTCAGCAGCAAATTTTAAACCTGCACCCCTATGAACTTCTGCTAGTGCGAAAAGGTTGGCATCATTTGCTGTGCGTATTTCGATATTAGCGTTAAGAATTGACTTCAAATCTTTTGAAAAATTCTTATTAATGAAAATCTCAGAGTTTCCATTGATCATAAGTGAAGTCTTCGGGTCAATGGTTCCCGGTAAACCCACACCAATTCCGGAAACGTCACCGAGGCCTTTATTGGTAGATTCAAGCGTGGTCAAAATATGTTTAGATAGCCGCTCTAAAACAGACTGATAACCAAGATCTCTGTCCGTAGGGATTCGGGCGCGAGAAACTTCCTGACCATTTATAAAGATGGCCGCCTCCATTTTGGTGCCCCCGATATCTAGTCCTATTATGGTTTTTTCCATCAACATACACTCCTAAGGAGTTCATTTTCAGATGTCTGCATACATTCGTCAATTAGATCATTTAATTTCAGTTAGTTATCTGAGCATTTAGGGAACTGGCCTGTTCAGAACTGTTTTACTCAAGAAAAACATTAAACTTTAGCGAGTACCTGACGATAAGACAGTTGAATACTAGTGATCTGAGATCACATTAAGAACTTGGAAATGCTTATGAAAACACTATTTAATAGTCTTCTTGTTGTCCTTTCTGTTGTGGGGCTTTCTTCTTGCGATAAGTGGGAAGATTTACAGGTGAAGGCGGAAAAGATAAATCGATACGAAAAAGTATCTCTTCATCTTGCTCGAGAAAATAGGGATCTCAAAGCGGAGATGAGTCGCTTACGTGCTGATATTCAAACTTTAAAATCAGAAAAAAATTACCTCAAAATTAAACTAGATAAGTATGAAGATAAGACGGCTTCATCTCTTGAAGGAAATCATTCAAGGGGAATTGCAAGCGTGGCCCCTGTTAATCCTAAGAATGACCTTGTTAAGTATGAAGTTTATAAATGGACGCCTTCACAAGTATTGGCCATGGCCGAGAAAGAATTTGAAAATAAGAATTTTGAAAAGTCGGCGCAGTTCTTTATGACTTTCAGAGATAAATTTCCTCGTCACGATAAAATTGATGATCAATTTCTCTTTCAAGCAGGAGTGGCTTCATTTGAATCAGGTATTCATCACGAGTGGACTATTCACCATCTTGAAAACTTAGTTAAAGCCTATCCTACTTCAAAATATTATCGAGGTGCAAAGTTGTGGATGGCGCTTACTT
>JAFMBV010000164.1 GCA_017858255.1 Bacteriovoracaceae bacterium | reverse complement strand
AGTTGGTTGTATCCGATAAGGGAGACATTTTATCTCCAAAATAAGCTCCTGAGATTATGGCACCCGCAACAAGGGCCGAATCAAAACCAAGGGCCTCACCGATCCCAATGAGAGCGATCCCAATGGTTCCTGTCGTAGACCAAGAACTCCCCGTCGCCAAAGAGACAGCACAGCAGGCAATACAACTGACAGGCAGAAAAACTTGTGGAGTGATAATTTTGAGTCCGTAATAAATGAGAGCTGGAACTGTTCCTGATAGAATCCATGTTCCAATAAGGGCCCCAATCACGATAAGGATAATCATTGCCGAAAGAGCATTGGAGGTGGCCGTGTTGATTCCCTCCTCAATCGTTTTGAACCTTATGTCGTATTTGAGAAAGCCTATAAAGCCTGCCACTAAAGCACCTAGCAATAGCGCTACTTGATTGGGTCCATAAGAGGCCTCATCCTTAAAAATAGCGACATTGATAATCAAAAGCGTCACTAAGAAGACGATGGGAATAAGAGAGAAGAATAGGCTTACTTTTTTCATAGCCTATAACAATAAGTGATTGATGCACCTCCGTCTAGCGATAGGTCATGCAAATTAGAAGTCAATTAAGACAATTTTTGACGACAAATAGTATCTTTTATTAAATATTAAAGTACTTAAAAATAAACCAAGGAAAAAAAATGACAAAAGAGCTGGCCCCACATGAAGTTGGTGTTGAAGAATATAAAGGAAATAAAATTTTTAAAATCTTCAAAGTCGATGATCAAGGACAAGAATTAGAAAAGTTTGGCACCGTTGTAAGCTTTGGTCTTACTAAAGCAAAGTATATTCTTGAGCATTTTGATGACATTAAAAAGTTCGTCGATACCTATTCAAAAGATTCTGAAAAATAGTTTTTTTTCAATAGCGGCCTTGCACTCTCTTTGGCCTTACCTCACGCGATCCTTATTTACTTTGGTAAGTCGATGCCATCAATCAGACAGTGAGCACAACCATGAAGAAAAAGATTTAAAGGAGTTTTCACTTTTATGAGGCCAACCAGTCATGATACAGAACAAAATCTGAGAAAAACTCAACACAGTAAAACCATTCGCGAATTGGGAGGCTACCTTTGGCCGAAAAAACGCTCTGATCTAAAAACGCGTGTTATATTAGCTCTTCTCTTTCTTGCGGCCGCTAAAGTCCTCAACATTTATATTCCCTACCTCTTAAAGTTAACCATTGATGATTTCAGCGTAAAAGAGCAGATAATGGTATTGCCACTCGCTCTTATCATTTCTTATGGCCTGGCAAAGCTGGGAGTTACACTTTTCAATGAAATTCGAGATCTAATTTTTGTACGAGTGGTTCAACATGCACAACGAACTATTAGTTTATTAACTTTTAAACATCTGCATAATCTCTCTCTTGACTTTCACTTATCCCGACAAACTGGAGGCCTTTCAAGAGTGATTGAAAGAGGAACCCGAGGAATTCAATTTGTTCTTCGCTTTCTTACTTTCAATATTTTACCCACTTTTATTGAATTGGCCCTTGTCACTGCTGTATTAGTTTATAATTTCGACTTTACTTATGCACTAGTCATCTTAGTCACTATCATTTGCTATATTTCGGTGACTCTTTTGGTTACAGAGTGGCGACTAAAATTTCGTAAAACTATGAATGCCAAAGAATCCAAGGCGAGTACCAGTGCTATCGACAGTTTGATCAACTATGAAACGGTTAAATACTTTGGTAATGAAGAGCATGAATATCGCCGATTCGATGATTCTCTTGCTGGCTACGAGAAGGCCGCCATTCAAAGCCAATTCAGTTTATCCTTACTTAATATTTTGCAAACATTCATTATATGTACGGGTCTGGTTATTATCATGATCAAAGCTGGTAAAGGAGTTGTGGATCAAACAATGACTATCGGTGACTTTGTTTTGGTTAATACCTACATGTTGCAACTTTATCTTCCACTTGGATTTCTTGGGTTCGTATACCGGGAAGTTAAAAATAGTTTAGTCGATATGGAAAAAATGTTTGAACTGATTCGTATAAACCCTGATATTATAGATAGCAAGAAAGCAACAAAACTTCCCGAAACAGCTCTCGACATAGAGTTTAAAAATGTACATTTCTCTTACAATCCTGAGCGAGAAATTCTCAAAGGAGTTAGCTTTAGAGTTTCCGCTGGTAAAAATATCGCCATCGTCGGCCCTAGTGGTGCCGGAAAATCTACGATATCTCGTTTATTATTTCGTTTTTATGACGTTAGTAGTGGGCACATCACCATTGGTGGAAAAGACATCCGTCAGCTCAAACAAAAGTTACTGCGCTCACAAATTGGAGTAGTTCCGCAAGATACGGTCCTGTTCAATGATTCTATTGGCTACAATATTAACTACGGACACCCCGACTCTCCACAGACTGATATCGAAGAAGTGGCCCGCTTAGCTCAGATTCATAATTTTATCATTAAACTTCCAGACGGTTACAACACCGAAGTTGGTGAGCGAGGACTAAAGCTTTCCGGAGGAGAAAAACAACGCGTTTCCATTGCACGTGCTCTACTTAAAAGGCCACAGATTCTACTTTTTGATGAGGCAACCTCATCTCTGGATACTCATACCGAAAAAGAGATTCTCACGGCCTTCAAAGAGATCGCCAAAAACTACACGACGATTACAATTGCTCATCGTCTTTCAACCATTGCTGATTCAGATGAAATAATCGTTCTTAACGATGGTAAAGTCGAGGAGCAAGGCAATCACCAAACGTTGATGGAATTAGATGGAACTTACCGTTCAATGTGGGATAGCCAGAGTCGCGAATAGCAGATACTTTCCAGTCGTCTCAATTACATAGTAAGACATATCAATCTCATGGTGGAGGTGCCGCTAGACCCATAACACTTTGTTTTCATTGAGGTCACAAAGCAAAGTGTAGCCAAAATAGCCACGACGGCTCTCTCTTTCGATAAACGTTATACTACTCTCTTGTGTAACGCTTGGATGATTTTATAATAATCAAAACTCTTAAATTCTACAAGCAAACAAACCTATCTTATACGCCTTGCCTGCTTAAACTTTTACAACGATCACCAATAAGATCTGCAATTCTCTTAGCTATCTTTACATTTGAAAACTCTCTCTTAATCTGTGTAGCAAGATCATCCTTATTTTTCATAAGCTTCTCACCCATCTCACTTGCACGCTCGGTCATGGTTCCCACCTTTAGACCAAGCTCCTTATCAACCATTTCTAATTGATTCTTTCCAATACGACTAGCATCATCCCTATCTCCGATTTTAAAAGAAAAATTTCGTTTAAGCTTTGGATAAATAGCAGTACAAAGTAGGTCATAAAAGGGAGCTAATTCTATCTTCCCGTCAACTAATAGAAACGATATATTTTTTGAGTGACTATCATTATTTCCGATAAGAATATTAAAACAAATCCAATCGAGGTATTCAAAGAGGGCCTTTGATCTTTTTGTAATAATCACGTTCGACTTGATTAAATTATAATTATCTTTAAGGCTTGGCCCGCCCTTGGCTTCATACTTCTCTTCACTAACAAAACCTTGGGCCTGGCAGAAGTCTTGTTGATGAATTCGTTTTACATGTTTCCCCATTTTTCTATCATATCTCTCGATAATAAATAGGGGGTGCTTTTCATCATCTAACACCTCACAATGCGGAACATTAAGCCCAACCAACTTAGCAAGTCGCATACAATAGTATTCGTTATATACAGACTCTTTTACACCTGAGCGATAAATCGGAACTTTCACTATGTGAGTGGTTGGTCTTCCATTCTGAGGAAGATAAAAATTACCATTTTCATAGATTGCGACAAATTTATCTTGGGCCCCAGCAATGGATAAATAACCAGGATTAAGATTTGCAATGACCTCAGCAACTGATCTTTTTTCTTCAATCGCCTTAAATATGTCATCCATTTCTATTTTGGATTTAACATCCTCCTCACCTACTTGAAATGGTGACTCTTCATTAGCACTAATAATTATTGCTCCAGCGCAATCATTGCCAAAGTTTTCTAAGAGTCCATAAGTTCCTTCTAAGTCATGACCTTTCTCAAGAGCATCTCTCGCCTCTCCCTCAGGCAGGAGATTTTCAAAGAAAGAAAGAGTAACTTTATTTCCAAAGCTTTCTTTACGAAGGGGCATTGCAAGACTTAGTTGAAACGCTTCTTTCTCATTTAACCAACTTTCGCTATATGAAAATGAGTAAATAAGCTCTTCGTCTCGATAAAGTGTTCCAACTTTTTTATCCTCATAGAAAATATTGAGTTTACTCATTCTTCAAACTCCAATGAAAGCTTAAAGCCTAAAACTTCACTAAGCTTAAAAAGAGTTGAAAGTTTAACCTCTCTATCTCCAGCATTACTTTCAAACTTACTTATTCCATTTACAGAAAGATTGCATAACTGGGCCAACTCAGATTGAGATATCCCTAATGACTTCCTTCTTTCGATTAATTTTTCTACTAGATCTTTGATGCTATTGACTTGCATATTAATCTCCCTATAGGGAGATTATACTTCATTTTAGACCAACTTCAACACAAATCTCCCTGTAGGGAGATTCCAAGTCTTTTCTTGATTACCTCTCTAAAAATCTCCCTACAGGGAGATTTTTCAGCCCAACTTATTGAAGTCTTACATCGGGGGTCACGTCACTCTTAGAGCTTAGATTACAACACTCAAAGGAAAAAGACGGTCAGTACCTATTAGAAGAAGCAATTCACCAACTCTTGTTCACTTTAAGTAAGGACTCCAATGAGTTGACCTTTGAAGACCAAAACTTGTGGATTATTGACGAAAAGCTATCTTATCACCACTACCTTGCATCAGACATTCCTATAAAGTCGATAAAAGTTGCAGACAATAATGATAACCAAAGACCCGACTTAATCATCTTCGATCCTGCATTTGTTCTATCTGAGGGGGAGGA
>JAFMBV010000163.1 GCA_017858255.1 Bacteriovoracaceae bacterium | reverse complement strand
GAAGTGTTACCCGGGGGAATAGAAGTGTTGCCCGGAGAGATATAACTATTTCCTGGAGCCACTTTATTGCTAAGAGGATCATTGAGTTCTTTATTTAGATCAAACTTATCATATGTTCTTTCAAATAGTTCTGGGTTGAGAAGGTTATCCTCAGGATTGGCCCGAGGTAGGGTACCCTCAACGAAGCGGTTGAGGTCTACAATATCTACGCACTGGGGAGTATCTTGTTGAGGGACAGTTCTATGAATCAGACAAACCGGCGAGCCATCTTCATCTGTAAGAACACCGCCGCTCATTCCACGGTAAGTAGGAATATAATTATAAATATCTGCCCGGCCATTTGGAAACTCTAACTTTGTACTTCTGCGTACGGAGCCAAGTTCTGTATCTTCTGCTTTGTAAGTTACTTGATCCACCTGAGAAGAGAAGATATCTAATCTGGTTTGACCTGAGCGTCCAGAATACCCAAGGGAGTAAAAGGCCCTCGGTGGATTTAGGGAATGATTTGTTAAGGATGTTTGATCTTGATCTTCTAGGTGTGGACAAAACTCATTTCTTAAACCGGCTGGAACTTTTAAAGTCATAATATCCCATTCAGTAGTTACCTTATCTTCATAAACCTCAACAGATGTTGATGAAAGTTCAGGGATATCTAAATTTAGAAAAGCTGGTTCACTTTGGACACAATGTTCATTCGTAAAGAGGTGGCATTCTCCACGTATTTTTATTAGAGAAGCAGTACAAGTCGTATATGGACGTTTGCTTTCAAAGCTATTTTGAAGAGGGCTTCGCTCTTGAATTCTTAAGCGAAAGGTTGTGACCTTACTTTTCACAATTGATTGTCTTCGATTAAAGTTGTTCTCTACATAATTTAAAAACTGATCATAATCTTGAGGAGTTAATGATTTGTATTGATTTGATTGAATCTCTGAGAAGAGTTTCGATTGAGACTTGCCTTGCCACGTTTTGGGGAGGCCTCTATTTCCATAGATTTTTGCAATATCAGTATCTTTTATAGGAAGAAACTTCGTTGTTATTTCTTGGCAAAAGGACGAGGAGGCGATGTCCTTTATTTGATTTAAATACATTTGTTTGGTGAGACCTTCTAAAAAAGGTTGGCATTGGTAGGCACGGCTGGTCCTGTCACTTTCAGGTATAAAAATAAGGCCTCTATCGTTTTCCTCATCGTAATAAGAAATAGCCCTTATATTTTGCGGCAACAATAATAAGTTAATTACGCAGAGAATGAATTTAAAGTTGTTCAGTAGCTGCATTAGTTTTCCGCTGATAGTTATTTCTTCTCTAATCTTTTCGGTGCATTAGCTTCCTTAGTTGAGTGAGGGGCTCGGTTTATTTAGTGTCTATCTAGCTGAAACTATGTGACAAAAAAGATTCAGAGATTTAGTTTATGGGGTAACTAAATATGAGGATTGCATGGTTCGTATATTCCTGGCGTTATTGAGTCTTACTATCCATTCTTCTGAAGTAAATTGGATCAAGTTTCATGAAGAAGATGGAGTATCCCTTTACCGAGCACCTGAAAAAAAAAACGGCCTAATTCCCTTTAAGGCCGAAGCCACTTTTAGAGGAACCAAAGAGGACTACCTAAAAATTCTTCTTAGTTTTTCCCAAAAGAATCAATGGGCACCAAAGTTAAAGAAGGCGAAAGTGCATCGCAGGCCTGCGCCTAATCAATTTATTTTTAGTGAATACTATGAAACACCATGGCCCGCTACTGATAGGGAGTTTCTCTTAAGAGGACGCGTCGAGTTCCCTTCAGAAAAGGTGATACTTTTAAAAGCAGAAAATGAGAGGGATCTCTCTTACGCTAAGGCCGATCATATTATTTGTGATGTGAAAATTCTGAATCTGGAGTTAAGAGAAGTAGGAGAATCCCAAACCAAAATTACTTTTGAATTCTATGGTGACATGAAAGGCTGGATGCCTATATGGCTGATTAATTTAATTCAGAAGAGATGGCCCCTCAGGTTCTTGTTAAGTCTCGAGGAGTTTCGAAGCTTAGGACAAGTTAAAGTGAGTGAGGATTATTTAATGCTAGAGATGTAAGTGGTTGATTGTACGTAATCATGATTGCTTAAATTTATAGAGATTCTTTAAAAGTAATATTTTCAATTATTTAAAATAAAGGCCAGAATCATTAGAAAAGTTCCTTAGGAGGATGAAAATGAAAAAATCAATATCAATTTTACTAGCGACACTCGCTATTGTTACTCATGGTGCGGATTTAGATACAGCGAAGTCTAAAGTTGTTTGGGTTGGAAAAAAAGTTACGGGTGAACACACTGGAATGATTACGGTCAAAAGTGGTTCTCTTGAAATGAAAGAGGGGAAATTAAGTGGTGGAGAGGTTGTCATGGATATGACAACGATTACAACGACTGACCTTACTGGTGAATACGCCACAAAGTTGGTGACACATTTAAATAGCCCAGACTTCTTTGATGTAAACAATCATAAGACAGCTACTTTTAAAGCAAAGAGCGTGTCAGAGAAGGGCGGGAAATACCTTGTTAAGGGTGACTTAACAATTAAGGGCAAGAAGGAAGCGGCTTCTCTTAGTCTCAGTAAGGCAAAAGCAGGGCTTACTGGAACTCTTAAGTTTGACCGCACTAAGTTCGATATTAAGTACGGATCAGGTAGCTTTTTTAAAGGGCTTGGAGACAAGATGATCTATGACGAGGTTGAACTAAAATTGACCTTAGTGACAAAGTAAAATTATTTTGACCCCCAAGGTGCAGGTTTGCCAATGGGGGTCCAATTTTGCTTTAATGACCCTACACATAATAAGAGGGTCATTTATGAAAACGTTATTCGTTCTTTTTTCACTGATTATTTCTACTTCAACTTTCACTAAAACCAACGTCATTTTAGAAACTTCAAGTGGTACGATTGAGCTTGAACTTTTTGACAAGAAAGCTCCTGAGTCAGTTAAGAACTTTACTCAGTACGTAAATGATAAGTTTTATGATGGTACTATTTTTCATCGTGTGATCAATGGCTTTATGATTCAGGGTGGAGGCTTTTCCGATCAACTTGTTAAGAAGAAAACCCGTAAGCCTATTAAGAATGAGGCCAGCAATGGTCTCTCTAATGAAGCTGGGACCATAGCAATGGCAAGGACTAGTGATCCAAATTCAGCAACAGCTCAATTCTTTATCAACGTAGGTGAGAACTCGAATTTAAATTATAAATCTCCAACTCCAGGCAACTTTGGTTACGCTGTTTTTGGTCGCGTGATAAAAGGCATGAGTGTTGTTAATAAAATTAAGATGGTGGGGACTAAGTCTAATGGTCCATTTCAAAATCTACCTATTGAGAATATTATAATCAAAAAAGCTTATTTGAAAAAATAATGCAACTAGATGCCATTGACCTCGTTAATCATTCAAAATTAAGTGAGGTCTGGCCTCAAGTGAATTTTCCGTTCCTCCTGGCCCCCATGGTTGGACTAAGCCACGTGGCCTTGAGGGAAATGGTTCGAGATTATCTTCCCGTGGGAGCTCGAACGATCTGGCCCACCGAGATGTTAAACTCACGTCGTTTACCTCATCAGAGAGTAGGTGAAACCCCTGAAACAAAAATTTCTCTACGGGATAGCGATCTTGTCCCACAAATCCTTGGCAATAATGAAAGCTTTATTAATGAATCTATTAATCGCCTGCATAGCTTAAATATTGCTGGTGTTGATATCAATATGGGTTGTCCAGTGGCCAAGGCATTAAAGCATAATTATGGTGTCGCCCTGATGGGTGACCCCAAATATGCTTGGAGTGTCGTTGCCATGGCAAAGAGAGCAACCAGTCTCCCTGTAACCGTAAAACTACGGGTTGGTCATGAAAAAGATCAAAAGTATTTTGATGAATTTTGCCAAGGACTTGTAGAAGCGGGAGCAAGTGTTCTTTGCTTGCACCCAAGGACAGCAGAACAGAAGCGTAAGGGAAACGCCGATTGGACTCAAATTGCTCATTTAAAGAGAAAAGTTAAGGTACCTGTTATAGGTAATGGAGATGTTCAGGTGTGGCAGGATGCTATTCGCATGCTAGAGGAAACTGGTTGTGATGGTGTAATGATTGGTCGCGCTTTAACAGCGAGACCCTGGATATTTTGGCAACTCGGAGAATATTTAGGTTTTCCTCCTCCTATAGGAAGAGAGGGGGAAAAAGCTCCTCAAGGTCCAGCCGAAGAAGCAAAAGAGTTTGGCAGGGCGATCATTAAGTTTGTTGATTATTGCTTTGAGAACTTCGAACCAAGCATTGCTCAGCGAAAAATAAAGTTTTACTTAAAGGTTGCTAACCCTTGGTTAAATTTCGGTCACTACTTGTGCAAACAGCTAAATAAATGCCACGAACCAGAAGAATATCGAAAAGTTTGTGGGGACTTCTTTATTAAAGATGGTCTCCTCTTAGCGGCTTTCACTAATTTAACGTATTAAAGTTTTCCCTTGGGTAAAAGTATGAAAAAAGAATTATGTATTTTTTTAACGTTCATCGTATGGACTTCTCATGCTCAACCAGTCCTTCCCTTAAAGGTAGAAGTTCACTGTGGTGAAAAAATTAAGAATATGAAGTTAAAGGAATTGTGCCAGCTAGATAAGAGTAGTCCATGCTCTTGGAAAAGTATCAGGAGCTCAAGAACTGCCAGCTCGTGGGATAAAAGTGGAGGAAGCTTGCAGGTGGTGGAAGTCCCCAACGAAAAACTTGTACGCATACTTTTTAATAAAGAACCAATGACCTTAGCTATGCCTTGGTGTGAAAAAATATCAAAGATAAGCCTTAGTTCTCTGAAGCCCAAAGAGATTGAAACCCTTAGGGAAAAAGGGGAAGTGGTTTATATACTAAGAAAAGAAAATAGTGGTCGCTGGAATATGTTAAATCAGATCGATCACCCTTGCCGTAAACTTCAGTCTACTCCATTAGGAAATGGCTTCCATATCGTTTATTTGAGACCAGTGAATA
>JAFMBV010000162.1 GCA_017858255.1 Bacteriovoracaceae bacterium | reverse complement strand
ATATCTAGGTAATTTACTCAGGAAACGGCGCGCACACCATCAAGTTCGGACACCCGTTATAGTGGGAATAGGGTGTTTATTTGTCTTATCCTTAGGTGGTCGCCAAGCTGGGGTTTACTGTGTTGAGTACAAGGGCAATTTCTACAATATTTACTCAAACAATGTGACGATAATCTAGAGGTTGTCGTTTATAATAAATAAAAGCTTGAAGATTGATTTAAGAGTTGATTGTGCTGATAAGTCTTAAAAGGGTGAATTAATCTATGTTTGAAAAAATCAAAAAAGTTGCAAATTACTTTCCGTACTGTCTGACCATTGTAGATGTAAAGTCAAAGGGGAGACCTTGTGTCTTTGTTAATGATAAGTTTTTAGAAAACACAGGCTATGAGGCTGATGAAGCAATAGGGCGTAATTTATCCTATCTACAAGGTAAGCGCACACAAGTTGATACAATCGAGTTTATGAGAAAATCCTTTGATGAGGGAGTTAGCTGTATACAGGACCTAATTAATTACAAGAAAGATGGGACTCCCTTCTTAAATAGGTTATTGTTGCTTCCACTGAAAGGGGAGGAAGGTGAATTATTCTATATAGGCTTTCAAAATGATATTACTGAAGTAAAGGGTTTAAGTCATAACAACGCTGCACTTTCTAAAGTACAAAATGGTGAAATTAAGCATATAGTAAATAATTCTCTGACTATTATTTTAGGAAAAATGGCGTTGGTGTTAAAAAAATCAACTACTGAAGACGAGATTAATGAAGCTGTTAAAGAACTAAGTGATCTTTTTAAAAGAATTAACGACTATGCTCTTCAAATTGAAGATGTCTCTAGTTTTGAGGATTTTGGTATTGATACTTTTTAAATATACTTAATAAACCAGTAAGGAAGTTAATGAAAAATATACTGTTAAGTTCTTTTCTAGTATTCATTATACCAAGCTGTATGGAGCAAAAAGAGCAAAAAGAGGTTATAACAATGAACGAAGAAAAATTAAAAAAAATTGAGATTACAAATATTTCTTATGAAATAGAAACCCAAGGAAGTATAGACCCCAGCTCTAAAGCCTATCGTAAGATATGGAGTTATAAAGTACCAAAGAATGCTGATCAAGATCAACTTGATAAAATTAAAGTAAATGGAAAAGCTACCCTTCGTGAGTATTTTGAGGCACTAAATAATAACGATCAAAAGTTTCTAGATAATTTAAAACGCCCTGTTAGCACTCCTTCCTCAAAAAGTGATGATGATTCAGATAAAAGAAAAGGTGGTTCAAATACCAGTTGGAGCATTTCAGTTGGTGAAGATGGGCGTGGTCGATTTCAGATTAGTAACTCAACGTCAGGCTATTCAATTTCAGAATTCCCAAGAGATATTGTTACTGAAAAAGGTCAATTTACTGGCGAATCAAAATACCCTTCTCCAGAAGAAGATGATGATCCCGACTATCCAACCCCGTATACAAAGTAATTATTTGTTACAGAAGAAGCAAAACACTAATAACTAGAAAAAAGGTACGTGGTACTTTTTATGTAAAAAACCTTCTTATGGTACCACACTCAACCTGGCACCTTTTGGGGGACTCAGGGACCAACCCCTGAACTTCTTCAACCTTCTTATCCCAACAGATAAAGGCTACCTACCTGGTGCTCTCGTGTGGGCAAAGCTTTTAGGTAAAGTCTGCCTCGGACATCTTAAGGAATTTCTTTCTGAGATAATGGGAGTATGAAATCTCTAAAACTGTCTCTTTTTACTCTACTATTTCTTCTCTTCTCCTGTGGCCGTGAGTTGTTCATCCAAGGCCAGGGTTCTGGTGGCTCCACTGGGCTTTTGGCGGTCTCTAATAGCAATGGACTGGGTAATGATACTATCAACGATCTTTTCATAGACTCTCAAGGGACGATTTATGCGGCCACGACCGGTGGGTTATCGAGTTCCTATAACGGCGGAACCACCTTCACTAATAAAACAACAACAGATGGTTTGCCTACGGCAGCGATAACGGCCGTTTTTGTTGATTCACTACAAAGAGTTTTTGCGGGAACGGCTTCAGGTTTGGCGCTCTCTACTAACCTAGGCCAGAGCTTTTCTACGATCACCCTTCCCTCTAATAACGTCAAAGACATTGTCCTTGATCACCGGGGAACTATATTTGTCGCCACGGCAAATGGACTTCACTTCTCCACAGATAATGGTTCAAGCTTCACCACCAAACTTAGTGGTGTTGATATCAAAGATCTTTTTATCGATGGGGTGGGCGCTATTTACGTGGCTACTGACGCTGGCCTTTCCTATTCATTTGATGCTGGAGCCTCATTTGTGACTATTACAGGAAATGGACTCACAAGTAACGACCTCACCTCCGTCTTTGTTGATGCTGCAGGGATTATCTACGTTGGAATTACTGGAGGCGGAGTTGGCATCTCAAGTGATCGAGGAGCAAGCTTTTCAGTAAAGACCACAGCTCAAGGACTTGGAAGCAATACTATCAATGAAATTCTCGTTGATGACAGTGGAACTCTCTATGTTGCAACGGCTGCTGGTCTTTCAACATCGACAAATAGAGGAACAAGCTTTTCAAACTTAAGCACTGCTGGTGGCCTAGTAAATGACAACGTAAGTGATGTAATTATTGACGGCAGTGGTTTTCAATATATCTCAACAGCTGCCAAGCTATTTATTAAACGATAGAACCACGAGGTGCCAGGTTGAGTTTGGTACCTTTTGGCCTTAAGGCGAGATCCTTCTACTTGTTCGCGGTAATGATATGCTTAAAGTGTGCAAAATAAAAAAAATCTTATTATCTTTAACCTTACTACTTTTTCTTTTTTCAATTTTAAAGTTTTGTTTTTTTGAAGATAATCAATACAATTTTACTTCACCGCCTCCCACCCTCGAGGGAAAAACTGATGAGAGTTTAGCTTCTAAATCTAACCTCTCTCTCTCATCACAACCTAAAGTCCATTATGAAAAGTTGAATTCAAAGTACATGTTATTACTAGAAAGGGAAATGGAAGATTCAGAAGACAATGATTTTTTCGTAATTCGGGAAGCGAATGAACTCTTTTTTAGCAGATTAGAAAAGTCTTTATCACAGTGGTTAGATGAGGAGGAAGTATATAACCTTCTCTCTGAATACATTCTTCTTAAACTTGAATCTGCAAAGAGTGGCAAAGAGTTGTATTCTTCATATAGAGAGGCTCAAAGAGAATTCTATCAAAGGATCATGCCCAGTAACCTGAATGAAAATGACAAAAGAAATGAGGAAAAGAAAATGTGGAGGCTTTGGAAAAGGCAATACAAACACTCAGTAGAGTTTAGAAAAGGTACTATAGAGTTTTGGGGTGACTTCTTTCCCTTATATGAAAGAGTCAAAGAAGAAGTTAATGCTGATGTGCTAGAAACTTACCCCAATACAAATACACTACATATAATTTTTTAGAATCACTCTAATTAGGCACCCTTTTGTATCCTCTTTACTCACAAAAAAGGTACCACGTAATTTTACCTTAAAGTACCAGATTGATTATTGGTTTATTAGATTGCACCCCGGCTGAAGTATCTAAAGTCTGAAGATAAAAGCGATGCCTGGTAGAAAAATTTGCTCGTCGCTATCAGCGACATCGTCTCCAAAGAAAGTCATGTACTTGCCATTAATATTGACTCGCCCTACAGCAGCCAAAGGGTGCCAGGTTGAGTTTGGTATTACTTAACACAGACTGCTTTAAAGCAGGTACCAAACTCAACCTGGCACCATTTGGTTTACTACTCAGTAAAATGCTTCAATACCCATGATGGATATTATGAGGTTTTTAAAAAGCGTAGGGACAAAATCGTGGTTTTTTAAGACTTTTTCAGCACCTTGATGAGAAACCTAAACTAACAAAGTTAAAGCCTAACTATTAGAAGAGATGAGGTAAGTGTTTGATATTATACTGATACGAAGAAAAGATTTACTATGATACGGCGTCATTTAGACCGAAAAGACTCTTACGGTAATTGATTTAGGAGTCGTAATGAGTCGGCGTTATCCCTGCATTCTAGCACTTGTATTTTGTTTTCAGGTTATAGGTCAGAATAATTTTTCATTGAATCAGTTAGGTCCTCTCTGGAGCTCTACCCCTCCTCTTACCTTTGGTACGACTATATCAAATGATGGAGTTACCTTGGTTGACACCTCAGAAGGTAGGGCCACCTACAGTTTTAATGGTTCCCAAAGCTTATTGACTGTAGACACACAGGGGGACACCTATACCAGTACGGTAAATAATGTGAAATTCACACCGGGTCCTTCCACCAATACATTGAGTGGTGAGAACTTACAGTTTAGCTCGACCATTTCGGAATCGAGAACAAATATAGATCGCTTTTCGTTTAGTGGAGGCAACTCCGAGTTTCGCTTTCGACTTCAAAATTTTGAGACTACGGGGCCAACAAATTGGGGCGGAGAGAGTTTAAACTTTAGACGCGCTAATGAAGAAAATACAGTAAACGCCACTAAAGTTTATATCCGTCGTGAAAACGGAGAGTATATTGATATTGGTGAGGCCGATTACTCTGAGGCCAACAAGAGTTTAGAGTTAACCTCTGTTCTAGGGCAGTATGATGGAACTGACTTCTCTGCTGATCAGCTAAGTCTTATGCAAAGAGGTGATACAGATCTTGGTCGCGCCACCAACCTTTATATTGGAAAGGGGCCTGATGAATTTGTGCGGGTTGGGACAGCGGATGTGCGGGTTTCTCCAAATAGAACTTCATTGTCACTTACTTCTTTATCAGGGGCGAGTGATGGTTATGACTTCAGTGCAGACACTTTTAATTACACAGAAACTGGCGGTAGTGAAGCTGTTAATGCCACGGGTGTTTTTGTTAGAAATCAAAATGGTGAATTTATACAAATTGGTGAGGCCGATTACTCTGAGGCCAACAAGAGTTTAGAGTTGACCTCTGTTCTAGGGCAGAGTGATGGAACTGACTTCTCTGCTGATCAGCTAAGTCTTATGCAAAGAGGTGATACA
>JAFMBV010000005.1 GCA_017858255.1 Bacteriovoracaceae bacterium | reverse complement strand
GAAGAGGGAAAACTTAAAGAAGCGAATAAAGAATACACCAAAGCCTGCTTTTTAGATGAATCCGTTGGTTGTTACAACCTTGCCTGTCTCTTTTCAAAGGATAAGAAGATTTTACTATCCAAGCAATATTTGAAAATGGCCGTAATTGGTGGTTACAAAGATTGGGAACACATTGAAAGTGATGGTGACCTGGCCGGTCTTAGAGCTTCTTCTGGATACAAAAGCTTTATTGCTGGACTTAAAAGTGATGAAAAAAGTGTGGATAAAAAGATTGTTCCAAAAAAGTAGTAACTAGCTGGCCAAACTCTTAGTGGCCGAAAAGTAACTGATTCTCTTTTCCTTGGGATACTTCCTTTTTAAAAAAGTTGATACATGGGGCATTCCAATCTTTACGTATAGACTACATAGGATTCTGATATGTAATGGATTTGGATCTTGCTTGATGATCTCGTGAAGCTTATGAGTGGCCTCTTCCCAGTGACCTCTTCCAATTAAAAGAAGAACTTTTATGAGCTGATAGTGCTTGTGGGCCTTCGCCTCTTCAGGACCCTCTTCTTCTGCTTGTATAAAGTAATATTCAGATACTGCCATAAGCTTTCGACTTAGGGGTCCGTCTGAGAGAAGTGCTTTCATGAAATTTATGTAACCATTGGCCAATAAAGAGAAAGTCTTATCCTTTGGCCAATTCTCTTCATGATGATTGAGAATCTTCTCTAAGGCAACAAATTGCTCTTCTAATATTCGTCTATCGTCTTTGAGGGAGTCACCTGAAAATTGAACTCCAAGAGATTCATTATTTATATAAACACGTGTTAACTGAAAGGCCTTATTGTATTTATAAAAGAATAGGTTTCTGCAATCATTTTTACTTAAATAGGTGATGGAGGATTTTTCAAGGTTTTGGAAAAAATCTTTGGGTAGTTCTCCAACAGAATTGATGAAAAAACCTTCCCAGAGCCTGCTAGAACTTTCATCAAAGAAAAAGGATGGAAATATTGAACAAGGTCCTTTCAGTCCATTTGTTAATGAAGTATTTAGTCTTTCTCTGGTCATCGTTACCTCTTCAGATATCCTATAGAGATATTAAAAAGAGGACAAATTGGTCTAATTTAGGTTTTAAAACTTTTACAACTAATTGATTTGTCGATTATCTGCCCATAATGAAAGGCGATTTACTGAATTTCGATTCTCTTAATGCCAATGAGGAGTCCCAGTAGCTTTCTTGATATCAAAACCATTTTAGAGAAAGGTTTACCGTTTTTTGTTAATTTCCACACACCTTTATGCTTTTCTAGTTTGGCGGTGAACTTTTTGAATTTACCAACTGTTATATTCTCGGGGTATTCGATGACGATGTCACAGCCTCTATTGGTGGCAAATTTAAGGCAAGATAAATTCACGAGAGTTATTCCAACTGCCTTTACAAGGGTAATAGGCTTATTGAGAACATTTACAAGATAGGTTTTAAACTTCTGTTTTTTATTATTCTTCGTTTTAATGGCAGAAATAAGTTTTCGATCATTTACTGTAATGATTAGGTCGTAACTCTTCTTTACATAATCTGTTGAAATCGTTGCTAAGAAAATATCCTGTGAGTTTGTATCGACAGCATAAGTGTTCCTTAAAATTAGTATTGAGAATAACCCCATCAAAACTGGGAAATATTTTAGGTTAATCATATTCATAAACCACACTTAAATAGTTTAATTATCGAATTATTATAACCCATTTTTTTATTTAGGTTCTAAGGTGTTAATATTACTTAAGTGTTTAAGTTTTCCTCCTTTTAACCAACTGCTTTTGTAGTTTATAATGGAAGGGAGGGCCTCACTGGCCTCCCTTGTTTGCCATAGGTCCTCTATCGAGGCTAACTATGGCAAAATCGAAGTTTATCGTCCTTTGTTTTTTCTATCCCTTTCTAGCGTGGTCTGGCGAAATCGTTGTTACGGGAGAAGTTCTCGATCCTTATTATGCTCAATGTGTGGGCCAAATTCTGAACCATCCACTTAAAGGGCAGTTTTTCGGACCCTCTGGTGTTAACCAGATTAACTCATCTCTTTATGATGATGCTGATGAGCTTTGCTCTTGCCGTGAGGTTGTTGAAAAAAATGAGGGAAAACGTTTCGCTAAGGAGAGTTTCTCCTATTTTTTTAAAGGTAGAGAGGACTACTTTACATCGATAGATACTTGTTTACTAAACAATGTATCAGAAAAAAACTTCACCTTTTTTAATGCCCTTTATACCTATGATTTCCTAACTCCTTATGTGGAATCTAGGTTTAGAGAACTCCAGGTCCAGGGTACTACATTTGTCGCTGGACGAGCTCCCGCCTCTGCTGAGATGAGTTGTGTCACTCTTAAGGTGTTGGAGAAATGTCAAAAAATTAAAAGTTTATATTTTACTTACAGGTGTGTGAAGAAAAGGATGGGTGACCTCTCTTTTATCCAATCACTTAAAGTAGCTTGTCACCGTGAGATATGGGAAGTGGATTATGGTGAACGAATTTAATAGCATGCGGCCATAAATATGCCCTGGCATGTAACACCAAATTCTTTCTTATTTATGACATAGGTATTAAATACTCCTAATTTTAAATTACAATCATGAATAGGGCCTACAGGAGAGCCTTTAATAAAACTATTTTCAGTTGTATTGTAATTGATGGCACATAAGGAACTTAATGAGGAGTTTCCGTAAACTTTGGTAGCATAATTATTGCTAAAAACATGGTTACAGGATTTATTCAAAGTAAGGCATGCTTCATTTCCAGTTTTATTAAAAAATTCGCGGTTAACGAGAGGATCAATAATCCTTAGAGCACCTCCTCCCGTTGCTGTGTCGCCGCAGTTTACAATTTCCCTATCCTCACTAAATTGAAAGGAGAGAGAGATATCTTTTTTTATTTCCTTTTGTCTTTTAGCGCCTATTTTATAACTATATTTAACTTGAAGAGTAAGCTCGGCAGTAGGGACTTCTTTGTTGTAGTAATCCTCATTATCAATAATTAAAGCATATTCTAATATTCTGATACCACTGTAAGCTAAGGGATTCTTTTCATCGTAAATTTTAAATTTCTCAAGGATATCTTCTTTGTTTGGTCCTTCTTTATGGATTGTGTAAATTTTCTTTATAGAGGAGAGAGCATCCTTCTTTCTCTTCTCCTTGTTAAATTCTTCCCCCAATTTAACAGTCTTAAAGGATTCTAAACAATGCCTTGGTGTCTTCAATATTTGACTGATTTCGCTATGGATACTTTGGACAACGAATCGTCCCTCTATCTCTTTTTGGTTTCCTTTCATCGTCTCAAGTAAATCCATGCCAAAATAGGCCATACCAGCGAGCAAAGTAGAGACAATCATGACCTCAATAAGGCTAAAGCCATGACAGTCTTGTCTCAAAGCATTAGAAACTAGCGATTGATTCTTAATGCGCTGTGGGTGTAGGATAAAGTTAAGCTTTTGGAGGATAAAATTATGTATTTTGGATATTGGGCGATTTTGACTGGAATTATTTGTGTCGTTGGATTTACTTATATGGTTGTAGCGGGCTTTTCTGAAGATTCGGTTGAGCAACACCCCGACGAAGATTCCTAGCCTTAGATAGACTCTCTTGCTATTTCTAAGAATAAAGGCCTTAAAATGTTCTGAATTAAGGTTCTTCTTCATAAAACTTACAAAATTTTTCCCAGAATGACCTTTCGCTTATAAGTCTTAGACCTTTGTTGCTTCGCTTTTTTAAAATAAACCATATTTTCTTCATTTCCTGACTCCAATAGTCTTTTATCGGCGTGATTCCTCTATAGCTTAAAGATTTTTTTTTCACTCTTAACTCAAAGATATCCTAAATATTCCGACAAGTTAGGATACTTAAAAGGATTTACTTTGGTTGAGTTTTTTAAAAATTCAGTTGCTGCGAAGGTTTCATTAGTTATTTCACTGATGGTTTTACTGACGTCATTTTTTGTAGGTGTTCTTTTCTATTTTTCATCTGTAGAGCTTTTTAAGGAAAAAACAATACTGCAGATTCAAAATAGATCTAAGCTTTTGTCGTCTTACCTTGTTGAGCTAAATGAGGAATTGTTTTCGATAGGTGAGGATGGTCTAAAAAAGTCAATGCAAGACTCTAATTCGTTTAGTCGTTCGCTAAAAAATAATTCAATGATCCTTGGTTATCAAAAATACACGAGCCGCGGAAATACGATTGATCTCTACGAACGTAAAGGCTTCAAACTCCCTCGTTATTTTGATATATTACCTCCCGAAGCTTATCAAATTAATCCCAATATAATCATTAGTGGACCTGAAACAATTAATTTAAAGGGAAAGAACGAGAGGGTTCTCATTCTAAAATTAAATGGAGATGGATATGTTTATTTTATTTTGTATAAAATAAATAACCTGTATAAAAATTTAAATATCATGGATAGTTCCGAAAGCTTTTATTTTGCCTTCAATCCTAAAGGCAGAATCATCATTCATCCACAAATGACTAAAGCGAATTCTTTCAGGTCTGGATTGACTTATAATGTAAGGGAAGAGTTCCCAGAGTTAGATTTGGGTAAAACATTTAATAAAAAAAAATCCTCACCAATCGATTTTTTAACTAATTATCGCGGACAAAAGCATTTGGTTGTATTCTATCCCGTAAAATTTGGTGACAAAATAGTTCTTTACCTCTCTTCAGGTTCTTCAATTGATTTAAATATTAATACCAACTCAATCTTTCGAGTTGAAAACATTTTATTCAGCTTGCTATTTCTTTTGAGTTTTACCTTTTTAGGATGGCTGTTTACTAGATATCTTTTCAAGAACCTTGATGAAATAACCGCTCAAGCCCGACTCTTTACACAGGGTGAGCATGATATTGATTTTGAAGTTAAATCTACAGATGAGATTGGAGTTTTGGCCTTAACCTTTCAGGGTATGATTCGTCAGGTTAATGAAAGGGCAAGAGTTTTACGCAAATCAGAGCGGAGAATTAGAGAAGCACGGGACCAGGCCGAGCAAGCACTAAGTGCAAAATCAAATCTTTTAGAAGATTTAAGAAGACAAAAAAGTGAAGTAGAAAGAGTAAGTAAGGATAAAGATGATCTATTGGCCATTGTTTCCCATGATCTAAAAAATCCCCTCGCGGTTGTTGAAACCTCTATGGATATTATACTTGAGGAAGAAAAAAATCGCCTATCACCTATGGGCACAGATTTGGTTAGGAGAAGTAAGAGTTCTGCTAGGGTTGCCTTAAACCTCATTACCGACCTTCTTGACCTTGCTCGTCTTGAGGGGGGAATTCGATTAGATTTTGAAAAATTTAGCGTGGATGAGATGATTGATTCTGTTGTTGATAGCTTTTATTTGAAGGGAAGAGAAAAAGAAATTGAGATAGAAATTATAAGAAAGGGTCATTATTATTTGATCGCTGATTATGGCCGTACTATCCAAATCCTTTCAAATATACTTGGTAACTCTTTCAAGTTTACCCCTCAAAAGGGAAAAATAACGGTTGAGATTAGTGAATATAAAACATCCCACTCATACGAAGGATCAAATAGAGGGTTACAAATCGTTGTTAAGGATACTGGTCCAGGTATTCCACCTGACAAACTCGATAGCGTTTTCAATAAATTTGAGCAGGCACGTAAAAAAGATAGAGAGATTGGAACAGGGCTTGGTCTTACGATATGTAAAAATATTTGTGAACTTCATAATGGAGACATCTCGGCATCATCCGCTCCAGGTGAAGGCGCAATGTTTACTATTCGCCTTCCTCGATTATTAGGTCATAAGGAAGTAAGTGACTTTAGTGAAAGTGAGAGTAATACGATTTTGGTTGTAAATGATGATAAAGCCTTTCGTAAAAAGGCACGTCTAGCTTTATCTCAAGAAGGTTTCAATGTTCTTGAAGTCAAAAATGGTGAGGAAATGTTTCAAGCTCTGGATAATAATATACCTCAGCTAATTATTCTCGATGATGATATGCCTGTAAAAAATGGTTTACAGTGCTTAAGAGAGTTAGAGCAAAGAAACATTAAAAACTTACCCATTATCTTTTTAACCAAAAAACTGACAGATGAAGATGGGCTAATCAAAAAAATGGTTACTGATTCCATGAGTAATGATATCGAAATGAAGGAGCTTACTCAGAGGGCCTCTTCTATTCTTACACCGAACTCTATGGTTTCCTTGGATAAAAAACTAGATAGTAATAAAAAAACGATTCTCATCGTTGATGATGAAGAGGGGATTAGATCGATTTTACAGGAAAACTTTATTTTTCTTGGATTCAATTGTATTACTGCCAAAAATGGAGTCGAAGGTTTATTTTTATTTCAAAAGTATTTTGTTGATCTTGTGGTTTCTGATATCCGTATGGCCGACGTTGATGGCCTAACCTTAACGAAATCGATAAAAAAGGATTTCCCAGACATTCCTGTGATCTTAATGTCAGCCAATGTGGATAACATTTCTGAGAACCTTAGTGAGCGCTTAGGCATAACAAAACTTTTTTCTAAGCCATTTGATATTGATGAATTAAATGTGTGTATACGAGATTTAATAGGTGGCGCGTTTCGAGACCAAGAAGTTAATGTGATTAGGTCCAAAACAGAAAGTACTTCAAATGATATTGAAGATGCCTTGATAATAGAAGAAGCTCCTTCTTCTATTTTATTAGTCGATGATTCTGAAGACATGCAAACACTATTTCGAGTTTTACTGAGAAAGGAAAAACTAGATTTAAGTATTGTTAATAACGGCCAGGAGGCAGTAGATATTTTTAAGAAAAAAACATTTAATGTCGTCTTTATGGATATGAATATGCCTGTAATGGGAGGAGAAGAGGCTGCCAGGCTTATGAGAGAGTTTGAAGGTTCAAAAAGTGATAAACTTACTCATATTGTTTTATTAACTGCAGATCACTTTGATGATATAGAAAATGTTAAAAGATTAGGTTTTGATAGTTATATTAAAAAGCCATTAAATAAGAAAAAGATTTTAAAGGAAATTGAAGATGCCAAGCTCGGTAGATGAAGGATTGTTATACATAAATAATCCGAATAAGAATATTTATATACTTGATCATGAGGTCGATGTTTTAAAGAAATTAGGAAATATTCTTGTTGAGGAATATCCTTCATTTCAAATCCTCGCTTTTGATAATTGGGAAGACCTCAATGACGATTTAATCAGTGAGATCCCGACTCTATTTATCCTTGAGCTAATGAGAGGACAAGAATCTGTTTTCTTTGATTTTGTTCGAAAAATAAAAAAAGACTCTATTATGAAAGATGTACCCATTATTGTTTTGGGACATCGGGATATATTACTTGATTGCGATAGTGATATACATAAGTTTGAATGCCAAACTGTACCAAAAGCAGTGCGAGTGCCTCATTTTAAAAGTGTTGTCCAGGCATGTTTGAATGAAGCCAGATCACTTAAAGTTGAAGTTATCACTTTAGAGCAAGGGGAAAACCTTTTTCTACAAGGAGATAAGGCCAGTCAGATATTTATCCCCAAGAAGGGGCAACTCGAAGTTTTTCATGTTAAGGACGGGGTAGAGTTTATACTCGGGCAGATTAGTGAAGGACAGGTTGTTGGTGAGATGGCCTTTCTTGAAAATATTAATCGTACTGCTTCTGTGCGAGCACTTGAGCACTGCGAAGTTCTTGGTTTAAACTTAGAGAACTTACACCAGTACCTAGAGGCCCAACCATTTTGGCTGACTTTGATTCTTAAGGCTTTAGTTGAGAGATTAAGAGATGCTAATTTAAAAAATATAAATAGCTAACCATTTAGCTCGCTAACTTTATTCAAAAGAATGGCTTCAATAACTCTCAGGAGTTCTTTTTTCTTAAATGGTTTTTTCAAGGCGTAGATTGCCCCAAATGTAATGGCCTTGTTCATAACAATTCCAGCTACAATTTCTTTAGCATCTGTCGTCCCGCCCTCACTGCACACAAGTACTGGTAGGTTTGGATAAAGAGATTTAATCTCTTTAGTAAGGTCGATTCCATTTTTCTTTGGCATAAGTATATCTGTGACAACCAAATCGTACTTTTTAAACTGCAGCCTCTCCATCACTCTTTGGGGTTCATGAACAAGGTCTATCTCTTTGACATTATTTTTTAAATAATGGTGAAAGAGATTTAAAATATCATGGTCGTCATCAACAACGAGTAAGGATTTCTCTAGCATATACAATTAATTTTATGGCCTAATATACATAATTCCAATGGGATATCACTTTTTACCCCTTCTTGGGAGTAATAGTGAGAGCGACAGGTGGAAGTATATTAATCAGGTATTCAATAACATCTTGCTTCTCTCTATTAAACACCATTTGAAGCACAGGTTCTAAGTTGTCGAAGCTCTCTTGATTTTTCTTGTTGTATACTGTGACTCTTAAAGACTTGGTTTCGTCTTCTTGTAATTCTAAATCTAGGTTAAATATACGCAGCCTGAAAGTGAATTTATTAGTGCTGGGATGATTACCGCAAAAGAAAAGCCCTTGAGATACTTCTGGTCCGTTATCACTTCTATTGGTGGAAACCTCCTTCAATGCATTCTTTAAAACCTCTAAAGAAACTCTTAGCCATTCTTTGCCCTTATCTTCCTGAGGATTAATGCCATCAAGTGTCGCTGGTTTCTTTCCACTCTGTACCAGAAGATCTCTCGCTCTTTGAAAGAAGGCGTGAATAAACCCTTCAATCTCTACGTTAAACATAGCGGTTAATTCATTATTATCCTTAAAATCTAATTTTCCGGATATATGTCTTTTCGAATGGAGAAGAGTTTCTATATTTAAATGAGACTGGTTTAATCCCCAGTGAATTTGTGAAACCTCTGGTTTACCTTTCTTTGTTATATGGGCCTCTAATTTGTAATTTTCAAAGCTATCTTTAAAATTGCTTTGATTCATCTGTAAGGCCAACCAACTCGCTTCTGATAAAGTCCATTCCTCTACAAAATGTTGAAGTGCCTTTTGATGAGGTTTCTTCGTAAACATCACAATTCCCTGTTATAAACTTGATTGAACTTTTCAGGTGCCTTTACTGGCTTTTCTTTATCATAATCAAAAAATAGTTGAGCTGTTTTTATACGGGCCATCTCAATTGGGCCAGAATCCGTAAATTTATTCATTTGATAATAGAAGTCAAAGCCAAAGGCCGTACATTTGGTTAGCCAAAGATCTAATGTTATTTGGTCACCACGATGGCCTTGGCCCAAGTATTGAACCATAGCATCTACCATAATAAGTTTACCGCCATAAAATTTTAGTTCATCCATATTTAGTGTTTGCATAAAGCGTAAGCGGCATTCATGGGCAAGGGTTAGGACCTTATCGTTTCCTAGGTGGTCGCCATAATTCATGTCGGCAACTCCCAATGTCATATTTGTCTGATAAATTGATGGGGTGTCTGGTAATTTTATTTTGACTCTCATATATTCAAAGCCTCTGTCGTCAAGGTAAACTTGTTATAGAAGTATAATCAAGGTTGGATAAGGATACAATTTTGCGGATTGGATTTTTTGATAGTGGCCATGGTGGTTTAGAAATTCTAAAAGAAGCCATTGAGCGCCACGGAGCAGATTATTTTTTTATTGCTGATGAGTCTTTTCATCCTTATGGAAAGATGGAGTTGTCCGAAATGCAAGAGCGATGTCGCCAATTGACAGAGTTGTTAGTCGTTGAGAAAAAGTGCGATGTTATTGTGTTGGCATGCAACACGGCCACGGCCTATGCTATTGATGTTTTACGTCAACAATTCGATGTCCCCTTTGTCGGTGTTGAGCCTTATTTAAGCTACATAAATACTATCCCTAATGAAATCGTATCCGCTGGTAAGGTGGGGGCCCTCGTTACACCAAATACTCTTAAAGCTCCTCGCTTTAAAGAACTCAAACAAAAAAGAGACCCTCGTGACTTGGTGTCGGTTTTAGCTTTGGGTGAGTTGGCACCCTTGATTGAAGAGTTTATGAGGGATCGAGACTCAATCAAGTTTGAGAAAAATTTGGAACAGCTTTTCGAGCCTCTTTTGCCAATTGATTGGGAGGAGACAATTTTAGGCTGTACCCATTACCCCTTAATAAGCTCTTATTTAGAAAGACTTCTTAAAACTCGCTGTGTCAGTCCAACTGGTGCTGTAGTAGAGCAACTCATTCGTGTTTCCTCTAGTGAGAAGAGTAAGTTAGATAAAGGCCTTTTTAATTACCTAAACACTATTGATGGTCATTGGCGGGAAGCATTAATAAGTGAATTTCTACCATTACCTTAATTCTCATACGCAAATAGGTGAGTTTTTATTTCTAAAAGGTTACAATGGCCCAAAATAAAATGAGGAGATTCTTGTGAACAACATTTTAAAGATATTCGCCCGACAAATTCTAGACTCTCGTGGGAACCCCACTGTTGAAGCCGATGTTTTTCTCGACAATGGCATTATGGGTAGGGCCTCTGTTCCTTCTGGTGCTTCTACAGGGAAGCGGGAAGCGCTTGAGTTGAGAGATGGAGATAATAACTACTACCTCGGAAAGTCAGTGCTTAAGGCCGTTAAAAATATTAATGAAATTATTGCTCCCAAACTAATTGGCCACAATCCAAGTGACCAAAGTGGAATTGATAAATTAATGATTGAACTTGATGGTACTGAAAATAAGGCAAAGCTTGGTGCTAATGCAATCTTAGCTGTATCTATGGCAGTATGTAGAGCTGCAGCAAAGGGCAACGGGCTGGCCCTCTATGAGCATATGGGCCAGGTGCTAAACATTCCCAATCCTGTTGGAGCTTACCGCTTACCAACACCGTTAATGAATATAATCAACGGTGGTGCCCATGCGAGTAATAACCTTGATATTCAAGAATTTATGATTGTTCCCCATATGAAGAAATCTTTTAGTGAGAACTTCAGGGCAGGCGTGGAAATATTCCATCAATTAAAAAAGGTCCTATCTGAAAGCGGCTACAGCACAAATGTTGGTGATGAGGGAGGCTTTGCTCCAGACTTAAATTCTCATGAAGAAGCGATTGAAGCGATTTTGTCGGCTATTGTGAAGGCCGGTTATCGTCCCGGTGAAGATATTTCTTTGAGTTTGGACTCGGCGAGTTCTGAATTTTATCGAGATGGTAAGTACCACATGCAGGGAAAAGTTCTTAATCAAGAAGAAATGGTCGAATACTACTCAAATTTATGTGAGAAGTATCCGATTTACTCTATAGAAGATGGGCTTGCTGAGGATGATTTTTCGGGTTGGATTAAGTTGACTAAAAAGCTTGGTGATAAAATTTTACTTGTTGGTGATGATCTCTTTGTCACGAATAAGAAAATTTTTAAAACAGGTATTGAAGAAAAACAGGCCAATTCAATTCTCATTAAAGTCAATCAGATTGGAAGTTTGACAGAGACCTTTGAAACTTTAGATTTGGCCTTTAATAATAAATTTGAGGCCATTATCAGTCATCGCTCAGGCGAAACTGGTGATAGTTTCATTGCAGATTTGGCCGTGGCCTGTGGTGCTGGTCATATTAAGACAGGCTCTGCTTCTCGCTCTGATCGTATGGAAAAATATAATCAGTTGCTACGTATTGAAGAGCAATTGGGTGATAAGGCCAGATTTGATCCTATAAGATAATTAGGGTTGATTTTAGGCCTTTATGAGGGGGCCTTTTGGGCAAAAGACTACAGCATGAGTTTCTTTTCCATAGTCGCTCCCTCTCATTATATTTTTTATTCAGCTGTCTTGCCAGCCTCACAATCCTCATTGGTATCGCCTTTAGTATGGGGGAGAGTGCATCAGTTGCCTCTATCTTACTTAGTTACCCCATAACGACTTCTTTTTCCTGTTTGACAATAATGACTGCAGTTTATTCTCGCCCCTTTTTAAACACGCTTAATCTAAGTTATTTTCTAACAAGCTTTTTTCTATTTCAGTATTTTCTAAACTTAAGTATGGCCTTGGAACTTAAGAGTCAGCTGGTTCTCTTTATGGCCACTCTTCCTATTGTGGCTGCCTTGTTTGCCGTTCAAAGTGATTGCTTTAGTACCGGACAACAAAAAGTTAAAAAGGCCTTTGGGATAATTGGAGTTATGGCCCTTAGTTTGTTTTTAACAATGTCTCATCCCGAGCTTCGCTCAGACATGCCCATAAGCATGGCGATTTTAGTGAGTTTTTGTCTTTGGCAGATGGGGACGATCTATTTGGCCAACATGGAATGGCTAAGGCTCTCTCGTAAAACTTTATTTCGTATAATTAAAAATAAAAACTTAAAAAACCAATCTGAAAATGGTGATGCATTTGATGTTCATCCTTTAAACAGAGAGCGCTACTTCTTTCACGATATTATCAATCATACTCATGGTATGGGTCTTATGCTTCGCTATCGTCTTCTAAAGGAGAAAGGACTTACTTATGAGGAAACGATTAGTCTAAGTGCAGAACTCCAAGCATTGCAAACACTAGTACAGGATCACTTTGGGCTTAACCATCGCAATACTTCAAATGATTGGGAGTGGAAGTCTTTTAGTTTTTTAAAAAATATGACGGTAAACTTAGTGCATTCCTTTTTACCAGAGTCTCAAGTGGATAGCTTTTTTACCTATAAGGGAACACTTGCGGAAGGTGAATCGTTTAACCCTTGTGTGGCCTTTGCACCCTATCATCGCATACTGACAAACTTAGTTAAGAATTGTGCTGAGGCAGGCTCTAAGAGAGTTGAGTTTATTTTTGATGGAAGAGTAGATGATTTTACTCTTACTCTCAAAAATGATGTCTATAAAGAAAAGCCAGTGGGATATGACCTAGGCAAGAGCTTGGAATATCTTATCAGTGGTACGACAAAGGACAACTTTATTGGCCATGGTGTGGGGCTTGAATCGATCGAGACTCTTTGCAAAGAACAAGGGGGGAGTTTTCATTTTTATATTGAAAATGGTCATTGGGTATCTCAAATAACCCTACCGTTTAATAAAGACGTATCCAATTTAGATGAATCCAACTATCTAGAAATACATAAGAAAATGGCCTCTTAAATAAAAATAACACTATTTTTTTCAAATATGTCGGATTATCCTTGTCAAAAATTTGGGTGAGACTTACCCTATATAGGCGAGGTTCATCACGGAATGATGAGCAGCACGGGCCTTTTCAGGAGTCTACCCCATGCAACTCTTTATAGGATTAACGTTCAATCAAAGTTTCCTTCAATTTAAAAAGATTGATTCTTTTCGTCGGAGATTTGACGAGAAGTACACTCGTTCCCACTTATTACAAATGACCCTGATGCCACCTTTTCGTCTTGAGCAATATACTTCTCAAGGAGTTAATCATTTCTTAGATGATTTGGCGGAAGACTTAGAAGATCATCTAGGACTATTGGATGAGGCGGTGGAAGTTGATTTTAATGGCTTTGATTTTCAAGCCGGTAGGAAAGGGCTTCTCTTTTTAAAACCCTCCATACCTGTTGATCTCTTCTATTGTCAGGAAACCTTGCAAGAGAGCATAAAAGATTTTGGTGGAGTCTTTAATAAGCATAAGAATCTTGGTCGCAGTATTGGCAATGATCTCCAGACGTTCTTACCTATTGGACGATTTACAGATATGGAGCTCTTAAGTCTTGCCGTAGATAAGGCGCGCCTTGAGTTTACAAGTCCTTTTAAATTAACGGCCCGTGACCTGACTGTTTTTGAAAAAACTCCTAGTCAGTGGATACCACGAAAAGTTCTTTTCACCTTTCCTGGCCAACCACAAGAATTTACCAGTGAAGAAAGTGATTTCTCATTAATCAAATCTCCTGTTAATCTATAAAGGTTAATTTTAAGGAGATAACCTTTTTGAATAAAATCTTGATTTTACTGGCATTCTTATTTCTTAATAATGCATTTGCAAGCAAGTATAAACAGCTTTATCGACCGATGGCAGTGAGTATTGGGGAGAAAGCTTTTGAGTATGAGGTTGTGGGACGCATTTTTCAGACAACAGGTAATTTTGATTCTGAAGGGACGGAGTTTTCACTTGCTGAGAATGATAGCTACACTCAGATGGAGAGTGACCTAATTCTTCGTTATGGTTTTGGCCCAAATCTTGAGATGAATGGAGGTATTCGCTTTCGCCAAGTGGGCGCCGAGTACACGGTGGGCTCAGTTTCTCAGTCTGCTACTAATTCAGGATTAGAGAGTTATTTCTTTGGTATAAAATATTCTCAAAAGTCGTCAACTAGATTAACCTACTCATTTGATCTACAAATGCGCCAGTCATCCTATCAAAACACAATATACGACACCGCTACCGAGATCCCTGCAGACGAAATTCTTCTAGGGGATAGTGGATCGAGTTATTACGGTGGAGTCTCTCTGTCTTATATGAGGGCCAAGGATCACTATCTGAACGCTTCAGGGGGTTATCAGCAGCCCGGAAACGACCTTTCCGCTGAGGTACCCTATGATGTTAATACTGTTTGGACTTGGGATAGTTTCGCGTTGTTATTGGGTGTCGAAGGAGTTTACTCCTTAGGTGCAGATGAGTTTAGTGATACACCACTATCCAAGAAGCCTCAGGGGCGTGGACCTAGTGCTCTCTATAATTCGATCAATCGCCAGTGGATGGCCCCAAAGGCCGCCATTTATTATGCTTTTAGTAGCTGGCGAATTGGTTTTCAGATGGCCTCTCGCATGAGTGGTATCAGTACGGACAAGGGTACTGAGTTTAGCGTGTCTCTACTTAAGGCCTCTTCTCAAGGAACTAGCGTTACTAAAAAGAAGAAAGAAAAATTTAAAGAATATCAAATTGAAGGTATTGTCCTTAAAGTTAGCCCGCGTGGTAAGTTTATTCGTATCGATCAGGGCCTCTCACAAGATGTCGAAAAAGGTATGCAGTTTGATATTTATCAAACAGACTTCTTTGGTGGCAATGAGCTTGTTGCCACAGCGGTTGCTTTTGAAGTGGGTCTTCAGAAATCAATTTTGAAGGTCATAAAATTTTATACGAGTAAAAGAGTCAGGAAGGGATTTGTAGCGAGGGCCCAATAAATCAATTTCTGTCTTGTATCTTTTGACACGTAAGCTAAAATAGATTTAATCGCTAATTTATATAGGTAGGGAAATTATGGTCTTTGTTAAAGGCGTTCACCGAATCATTTTGCCTTTATTGGTATTCCTTTTGATGGTGCCACTTCAGGCGAAAAGGTTCACCTCTCAATATTGTGAGTTCGAGCTGCCACCTGGTTGGGAATGTGCTCTCGAGGGTACCGAATGGGTATGTCAAAGTACTAATAAAGATCGTAAAAAAGAAGCGATAATTATTCTTGCCGCAAAGATTCGTGGTGGTCAAGATGATCTTGCTCAATACCAAGCCTACCTAAAGAAAGCTAAGACCTTCACGCTTCCTGGTGGAAAGACCCAAGTATCTGAGGCCAAATACACGAAAATGAATCGTATTAATGATCAGGCCTGGGTTGATTCCCTTCATATGGCCTCTGAAGTACCAGGCTTTTACACTCGTTATATGGCAACGGTTAAGGAAGACCTTGGGATCGCTGTAACCTTCTCTGTTGCTAAAGATCACTATGAATCTTATCAAGATCTCTTTGAGAAGATTATTCAAACGTTAAAAGTATTTCGTCAGAAGAATATTAAACCAACTGACTTTAAGCTTGCTGGTGAAGGAAGTGGAGATCTATTAGATGCTCCGATTATTCCTACAGATAATAATCTTTATGGAATTGGTTCTCAAAAGAAAAAAGGCTCAGGTGGTGATGGTAGCAGTACTACTGATTATCTAATTTATGCTCTTATAGCTGGCGGAGCCGTTTTTGCTCTGACCAAAATGAGAAAGAAGCCTGGTGCTAAGAAGAAAAAGAAAAAGAAGACTAAGAAAAAAGATTCATAATAAAAAAAGCCCTCTAATAAAGAGGGCTTTTTCTTGTGCTTTTATTTCACTTTCATTGCTCTTCAAATATAACAGGATAAACAGACTTTAAATAACGACGAGTGATAATATTGAAAAGGTTCTTGTTTCGATCGTCGTTAATATCACCTTCTATTTTGTAATCATCAACTTCATCTTCTGCAAGTGCCGCTGCAATCGCTGCTTGCTCAGCTGCACCTTTGGCCGCATCATCTTCAAAGTTAAAATCCCAAACAGCACCATCGGCCGTTTTATTTGAAGCTTTGCCAGCATTTGGATTGATATCAGCAGCAATAACTTTTGATTTACCACTACTACCACTTTCTGCAAGCTCTTCCTTCTTTTTGTCCTTATCATCGCCATCAGCACCCGTTCCAAAGCCTGAGCCAAGACGAGATAGAGCTTGTTGCTCTCTAGGGGAGAGGTTATTAAAAGCACTCTCTACTTGTCTCTCCATTGTACCAGCGATTTGTTTTTCGGCAGATTCAAAGTCAATAGGCTTTGATCCTGCTTTGAGACGATCCTCATTGATTTTCTTTTTAAGGGCATCTCTTAATCTTGTGATTTTTGCGGCTCCGTTAGTAAGTGATTGACCTTTTGTAGTCGCACTTTTTAAACGTCCAGCAAATAGATCTGCTGAAGCCCCTTTGAGACCATTGATATTATCTGCTAGTAATGTTGATCCAGTAAATGATGGCAGAGAAGTCGTACTTGGAACTTGAGGTCCTGCACATGTATTTGAAGATTTACAGCTACAGTTTGTATCAGCAGTTAGACCACTTGCAGCTCCTCCAGTAAAGCACATTTCATTATTTCCGATACCACCAGAATTGCTGTTATCGAATTCTTGAACTGTTTGGTTGATAAATTCTCCATCTCCCGTTTGGGTATCGATGCTTTGATCAACTCTTTGTCTTAGACTATCAGCCAGTTTGTCATATTCTTTCGCTCTTTTTTCAAGGAGATTAGCTGAGTCAGCCGACTCTTTAGATGCTCCAAGCGCCACTACAGAGAAAATACTAAATCCAACAGGTCTTGCGTATTTGGTTTCTACTATCTTTTTAAAGACATTCCCTAGGCCTGTACTTTGCATGTTCATGACTGCCAAACCACCGACAACACCTAGACCTGTTGCCGCTAGTTTTGCCCCAACGGAGTTAACGATAATGGTTTCTTCGCCACTCTTACTTTTTTCAATTTTGGCATCTTTACTCGAACCAACTTTCTCTTGTGCATAAGTGCTGGGTATAATCGTGTTTAGAAATTTAGACAGAAGCCCATCTTTTTTTAAAGTTTTTCCAGTAATTACCTTAATGGAATCATTTTGAGGTCCCATTAATTCGCTGAAGCTATTGTCAGTAAATGCCATGGGAATTTGAAGCCTTTGGGTATTGTAAATTGGTGCTGTATTTGAATACATTCTTAAGGGGATCCCTCGGTTTTGCTGTATTGAACGACTCGCCATCGGTGTACAGTCCGGAGTCATATTCCAAACCTGTGCGGCTTCGGCCATGGCAATTGCGGCGGATACTCCAAAGCCAGCAGCTGCAATATTTGCAATCAACGCCCTTCTTTTAGCGGCTTCTTTTGCCTTTCTTGTTTGATTGGCCGCAGACTCTAGTGATTGGATTTGACGGTCTTCGTCTCCTCTACCAAGATAGGCGACCATCTCTTTTTTAATGGCACTATTAAAGCGCGTAAATAGGCCAATCTCATTTGCCACATATAGAGCAGCAGAGACCGCAAAAACCCTTACCGACCATGAGTTTGGACACTGCTTAACTAGTGTTGGGCCCATGAAACCTGCAAAGAATAAGGCAAGGTTACTAAAGAAGAATCTACTCGCGGCCTTTAAATCACTACCCTCGACTTTAGTTACACCACTACCGGTAGATTCATCTGGAGTTGTTTGCACAAGGCCACCTGAAGATGTTGAAGTAGTTCCGGACTGTGGGTTAACTGTTGTTGCACCACTGGATAAGACGTCATCTGCCGCCATAACTTGGGGGGTGATCTGCCATATGGTAAGAGACCAACACACTAGGGTGTGTAGAGTTAACTTGAATAGCCAGTTTAATTTCGTTGTGTTCTTCATAAGAGTCTCCGAATTCCTCTTAAAATTTTTAAAAATAATCAGGTCATAAATACATTTAATAATCTTATCGACCCAAACCCTTGAACTTCTTAAATTATAGGCCCGGTAAGGGGTGTAGATGGTCTTCCCTAAAGAAAAAGGCCTTATAAAAGGAGTAATTAAATAATTCCAAATACTTATGATCCTTTGGTTTTTGAGTATGGAGAAACTTGAGCGACAATAAAGGGTGGCACTTCGTTTATATTCTAGGTGTTAGAGGGGGAAATTGATTTGTTTGAAGGCCATATTATAGTCCCCTTGGCTTGGTTTAATGCCGGTCGATCTGGGAATAATGCTTAGGTAACGTAGTTTTGCTGGACCCTGCTCTAGTGGTGCGAGAAGGGCGGCGATATTTTCAAGGTCAAAGTTATCCTCAGATTCAAAAAAGGCCACAGGAACCTTTCCCAATCTTTCATCTGGAATACCAATAACCTTGACAACAAAATTTGATATCTTAAGTTTTTTCAAAGTGTCTATTATGCGATTTTCAATCTGTGATGGAGAGATCATTTCACCTCCACATTGAAAATTTAAGTCCTTTCTACCTAAAAATCGAATAAAATTATTTGGCTTTAACTCAATCAGATCTGTTGTTTCGAAGAATTCCTTTGAGTTAAATTTTGAGGTTTGGCCGTTGGAGAGTTGACCAATGGCCAGTCGGTTAGTTTTGTAGCTTAAAGTGCCATTGCTGCTTACTTTTATCAAAATATCTTTATATAGCTGTATATTACCATCGGCCTCTAGTTGATATAAGATAGCTCCACCACTTTCGGTTTGACCATATGTTGCTATAAGATTAATACCTTGGTCACATGCTTTCTGCCACTGCTCTTTCGTAACTTTGTCTCCACCAGCATAGAATGTTAATTCCTTAATCTTAGGGAGGTATTTTATTTGCGCTGGTACCCCGACTACAACGTCAGTATTGTTTAAATTTTCAAAAAGGTTTTGAGCATCTCTAAGCTCAAAAGAACGAGAGAATAATCCGCTTCTTAAAATATTGAGAAAACCACCAACATGGTTCAAGGGGAGAGAGCTTATAATACGCCCGTCCTTTTCTGGGAGGGATAATAGTTCGCCTGAGAGAAAAGCCGATTGAATAAGTGATTCTTCTTTATGAAAAATTAATTTTGGTTTACCACTTGAGCCGGAGCTAAAAAATGCAAACCCTGCATCTTTAAAAACAACTCCTATTGTAGGGGCTACAAGTTCTGCTTTTGCTTGATTTGCTTGATTGTCTTGATTTTCCCAAATAAATCCATTCGGAAATAACGACGACAAATCCTCTATTTTTATAAAATTCTTATTAAAGGGAATGACCCTAACTTTATTTTCTCTTAATTGAATAAGTCGGTAGAGAAATGTTGCTAAGTCTTCTTGTTCGGACGAAGCGGGGGCCTCCAGGAAACAAGAATTTCCTTTAAGTCCTATAGGTAATGGACTTGAAGTCATTGAGTTATGGGTAAGGTTAGAACACTCAAGAGTTTTCTTAAGTATTTCATGCAATTCAAGTGGAGGTAAGTTTAAATTCATATTCTTTTAAAGAAGGCGCAATTGGCCCATCCGTTCAATTTCCTGATGTGGGTTGGCAGCAATCCTAAATCCAACTCCAAGTAATCTCAATGGGGGAGAATCTATCTTATTATACAAGTCTTGAAACATATTGTGAAAATTGTCTAATAGGACCTTTGACGTTTCTATTAAGTCCCTCTCATTGTCCAATTTGAGTGGGATATGGCGCAATAGCTTTTCATAGGTATGGAGGTTAAATTCATTGGTCTTAACTTTTACATAAATTTTAATTGGTCGTGGGCCATCTGGATTTTTATTGAAATAATGATTAGTCCTAAAACTTAGTTCTTCGGCCAAAAAGGGCAGACGGTCTTCAATTTCGGAATAAGACATTAGGTCACTATGATAAGTCTCTTCACAACCTAGACTTTTTCGTGAACCATTTGAGCCAACCGTCCTATTATCAATACCAAAGCTCTTTGAGTATAAAGATCCAGCAAATTTCCCAAAATGTGATTCTAGCCAAGAGTAGGGGTAATGATGGACGTCACCAAGTGTTCTCAGTCCCAATGAGTGGCACTTCTTCTCAGTTACTTTACCAATTCCAGGAACGAGACCAATGGGAAGCTCTTTAGCAAATTGAGCGGTCTCATGGGGATTTATAACAAATAGACCATTAGGCTTTTTCCAGTCGCTGGCCACCTTAGCTAAAAACTTATTTGGGGCAACACCTGCACTAGCTGTTAATCCTGTTTTTTGAAAAATATCATTTTTAATTTTTTCTGCAATAAGCGTCGCAGATCCTTGGCAGTCAGAGGAATTGGTTACATCTAAGAAGGCTTCATCTAAAGAGAGTGGTTCAACCTTATCAGTATAGGTGTGAAAGATTTCTTTAATTTGGTCACTAATCTCTTTGTATCGCGAGCTCCTTGGCCTTATGAAAATCAAATGGGGACACTTCTTTAGTGCCTCAACAGAGCTCATGGCCGAACGAATCCCAAATTTTCTCGCCTCATAATTCGCCGTGCATAAGACACCTCGCCCATTAGGGGATCCTCCAACTGCGACCGCCTTATCTTTCAGTTCAGGGTTGTCGAGCATTTCTACTGCTGCAAAAAAGCAGTCCATATCGACATGAATTATTTTTTGATTCTTCTGTGTTATTTGTGAAGGGAGTTGAAAAGCGCCCATAGGTATTGTTAAGGGTAAACTCTAAGAAGGCCGACCAATCTTCCGACTATCTTGAGATCCTGCTGATCATTTACAAGAATAGGTGTCATTGTTGAATTTGCTGGATGAAGCTCAACCATTCCTTTCTTTTTATAGAACTTTTTAAGAGTTGCTTCTCCATCAATAACGGCCACAATTGTTTGACCTGTATTGGCAGAACTTTGCGCCTGGATTATAGCAAGGTCACCATCGAGAATACCGTCGTCAATCATGGATTCGCCGTTAACCCTTAGAGCAAAGTGCTGGCCTCCTCTCTTAAGGAGGTTGAGGGGAACACTGATATGTTCAGTTGGGTTTTCGATTGCTTCAATTGGGTTTCCTGCTGCCACATCACCTAGGAGGGGAATTTCAAACTCGTTACTCTCTATATTACTGGAATGCTTGTTTAGCTTTTTGGACGATGCAGAGTCTTTATCTGGCTCAAGCAGAGTTAAGCCTCGCTTTGAATTCCAGTCATTGGCCAGCATACCGGCATCTTTTAAGTACTTTAGGTATCTTTGAACAGAACCATAAGACTTTAATTGAAAGTGATCCTTAATCTCTCTTTGTGTAGGAGCATATCCCTTCTTCTTGGTATAGCTTTTGATATATTGGAATACTTCGTGTTGTTTTTTAGTTAGACCCATGAATTCATTATCGCGTAAGTTTTGCGTAAGTCAAGTCTTTCTCTCTGTTTTAATTTTTTTATTCTATTATAAGTCGGGTATTTTCTCAAAGAAGAAGAAAATTTCTGAGGGATCAACTAAGAGAAAATTATATTTAACCTGATCCGACTTTTCTATTTGCTCATTTCTAACTTGGTAAGTTGTTATGAAATCCATCTTTTCTTCATTTCCACTCTCAAATATAGTTAAGTTAGCACCAACCAAAAAATCCTCTCCAATTACCTTTCTTAATATTTCTAATAGACGTATGTCCCAAGCACCTTTTCCTACTCCAAACATCTTTCTCAAAGTCCAGACCACATAGCGGAGGGATACTACAGGATCTTTACTTTTTAATTTGCGAGCTTTGTTAAGATACCTCTCTATTGTCCTTAGTTTCTTAGCGAGGTGTATTTCCCTTAAGGGCAGTCTGGCCTGGCGTAACCTTTGCCTATCTCTATTTTGGTAACCATTCTCTGCGGCCCTTTTCCAATATACTTTAGGTCTACCTGTCACTTGTTCTAGGGCCATGTACCAGTCATTTATTTTGGTATTCCTTAACTTATCGAGCAAAGAAGAATTTAGTCTGGCCTCTAGCGTGAAAATTGCTTCCGGTGCGCTTTGTAGCTCGAGTATATTTTTAGGCAAGTATTCCATTGTTCTCGGTCTTAGACTTTCAAACATGGGTAAGTAGATGTCCTGGTATTCGCGTTGGGTTGTTTGATCATCTCTGACTATAAGTTTGAGTGTTAGTTGAGGGTTTTCAATATTAGAAACCTTACCACCACGACTTTTTATCGTTTTACCAGATAGAGATACATCAGAGCGATAGACTTCACTTTCCACACCAGTGGTCCAATCGTGATAGTGGCGGTCATGGTACTGATACCAATTCTCTTGTGTCTTGGTTATTTGAAGGCCGCTATCATCTCTTTGATAGTGAGTATCAGTTATGTAGTCTTCTCTGTGGAATGTTTCTTTATTAAAGAGGCCAAAGAAATTGAGACCTGCATAGTTTTCTTTAAACTCACTTTCTACTCTTCTGTTTACGGTTTCATTTTCAAATAATTTATTTAGTTGATCTTCATTTAACCCAGTAAATAAAGCATGAAATAATTTATCTTTTAAAGCTGGGGTGATCTCTTGATTTTTTAGGGTGATGTAATTTCTGACAACTTTGCCTTTCTCTTTGTAGGCATCAAACACTGGAAGGTCGAATAGCACAAGGTTCATCCAAAGCTCATGGAAAAACCTACTAAAGCGCGAATACTCTCTCATTACTTTTAGGTCACCATTTTTATACTTTCTTGTAACTAGGCCATTTAGAAAAACTTTGCCATAGGTAAACTGGTTTCCAATTCCAAGAGTTGTAATTCCACCGGCCTTAAGGCGGCCCTTGCCTTCAAAATAACTCTCTCGAATCAGGGCATAGTCTTGAGGTAGGGTGGACTCTTGAATTTTTTTAACAGTGAGAGGTAAGAAGAGGTCGAGTAAGAATTTACGACTAAGGGTTCCTTTCAGGGATGTCGGAACAGGGTAGACGAGTGTCCATTCTTGAACGTAAGAGACCACACCACCAACGACGAAGCCAGCACCGAGTTCATAGCCCAGTCTCATGCGATCTTTTACTAGGTATTGATCATTTACGCTTGTAGGAAAGGGGTTTCTCTCTACCTTTCTCCCAATCCCTAGGATGGCGCCTGCAATTATCCCTTTGTCGATTCCAAGGGTCGTACTCTCAATGTTTATGCTCGTTAGCCCTTCAAGAAGGCGAGATAATCCACCAGATATTGCCTTTGCCGGGCCCATGCCACCTTGGGCGCCTAAAGTTGAGTTTATGCCTATAAAGATAAGCACAATTAGCTGTCTAAGGTATTGAAATATCTTGGTTCTAACAGTGTTTTGCATAATGCGTTATAGCACCCTTTGTTATCCCACGATATAGGCCAAGTAAGTGTTTTAGAGTCCGTGATTTCAATAAATTAGACTAATCATTATAAGTTTTACTAATGTTAGGAATTAGTTAGACCTTTAAAAGACAGTCCTTTTAAGTTGACGCTCGCTAATATGAAACCTATCAATGAATAAGTAATTCTTTGGCAGGGGAAAATTATGAAAAACAAAGTAGCATTGATCATTTTGGCCTTAACAACTCTTACATGGAGCGTAAGCGCTGAAAATTCTCGCTTTATTGAATTTAAAGAAATTGAAAAACAAATTGAGGCGAATAAATTCGATACGCCATTTAGAGACGACCCTTACTTTAAAATTGAGTCTATTAAGGTCACTGAAATTTCATCTGACGACTTTCTTGTTGAAAGTGAATTTAAGCAATCCAAAGATCTCGGTACTGTCATAATGAGCATTGAGAAACTTATTGCTCTAGGTACTAAAATTTGGGAAATCGTTAAAAAAGGCAAACCAGTTACTAACCTTAGCTTTTCAAAACCAGTTAGTGTTCTCCCTAACAATGAAAATCCTACTACTGCATTTAATTCAATGTCTGGCTGGAGTGCACCTACTTCAAGAAAATATCGTATTGAGTATACAAATCTCTTAGGTATGAATGTTATCTCTTTTAATTACACCGTTTATTTTCAGCATTCAGGTCGCTATCAAGGAAAAGGAGAGTACATAACTGGGCTTACAGTTAAGGCTTCAAATGTTGCAGTATCTTGGGGCTTTGAATTTAATGCTTCAAGTGAGCTTGAAACAATTTCGAATCGTGGTTCCATGGAAGACCCAATGGCCGCAGCTACTGTTCGTATAAACTACCAAGCCTCTTCTGTATTAAGAGATATTCAAAGTTCTGAGTCATTTCATGTTGCTGGCAATGGCGAAATAGTAAAATTCTAAATAGAACCTATATTTATTAAAAGATAAGGCCCTTACTTTGAGGGCCTTTTTTTATTAGAAAACGATGATTAGAAGAATTGTTAGGGCGACTACAAATTTCATCATAAAGACCAAACCTATCTAGTAAATATTTTTAATCTCATTTATTCGGTTGGTATTAGCTAGAACTTGATTGTTTTTATTGGTTTGATCTCTTCATTATTTATATAAGCTCCTAAGCCATGGAATTCATTTGGGCTCATTAAGCAAAGTCTTTTAAGGGCGATTAGTCCCGGCCAGGTCTCATATGCTGAGCTAATGATTACTCTTAGGCCATAGTTATTCAATACTTGTGTCCAAGACCAGGTGCCAAGCTGAGAGGGTTTAATAACAATTGCGCATGCTCTATTTGGGTGTTTCAAATAATCACTTAAATATTCTTCATGGGCATAGGGAATATCTTGAGATAACTTTTGGTAGCTTTGAAAATCTTCTAAAGGCTCTTCAAAATAGTCTATAAGACCTTCATTATTAAAAGACTTAAACTTTTGCCAAAAGTTTTCAAGTGTTTTGACGCTCCATCTACAATTGCCATCAATTCTAAAGGAAAGCTCTTTGTTGATTTCTTTTATGGCCTCGAGAAAGAAGCTTTGCTCTTCTTCACTAGGTCCTAATTTAACTTTGATACACGAATTCTCGTTTGCCGAATTAATGACCTGTTTAAGGGATGATAAAGTTGTGACGAGATTAATATAAGGTTCAATCGTTGTGGGAGAGTGCCTAACTTGGTCGAGTATTTGATAGCAAGCAAAGTCTATATGGGGGTTATGATGGTTTTTTGGAAGTTCATTTCTATTTCCTTGGAACACATCTTCAAAAGCTCTGGTGCATTCTTCCAGTGAAGTTTGGCTAAAACCTGGAAAAGGACTTAAGTCACAAGAGAACTCTTTTTCTTGGTAAATGCCTCTGTAGAGAACGCCATTCTTAGTCGCAACATCATTACCGCCAACCTTTTGAACAAAAGGAAGGAGTGCTTGGTAATAAGTTTTTTCAATTAATTTCACAAGTTCCTAATGAGCAAAATAAATAATGGCGCTATAGGTGAGAGAATAGGAAAAAAGGTATTTACCCACATTTGCCAGCGTTGTATTGAGATCTTTTCCGTGGGTCGACCCAAGTATTTGCCACCAAGTGCGGTAAAATAAGGCCATTGGAATTATCCCAATAAGGCACGCCAGTGGCGAATAAAAGGATACTGTGATTAAGCCCATCAATTGACTGGAGATTAAAAATAAAACGATTAGTTTTCTCATTCCTTGGGCACCAAGAATTGTCGCTATGGTGGTTTTTCCCTGACTCTTGTCTCCTGAAATATCTCTTAAATTATTGACGCCCATTAGGGCCGATGAAATGAGACCAACCCCACAGCCCATAAAAATAACATTATTAGGAGGCACTAATTGTTTAGTTTGTAAGAACCAGGTTCCATAAACAGCAATCGGCCCGAAAAATAGAAACGCTGCGAGCTCACCTAATCCAAAATATGAAAGAGGAAATGGACCTCCAGTATAGGCCCATGCAAAAAAGAGGGAGGACAGTCCAATGATAATGATCGGCCAGCCCCCTTGAAACATAAGGTAGGTGCCTAAGAGAAGAGATAGACCAAGGGTTAATTGAAAGCCCTTTTTTACTCTATTGGCAGGTAGTAATCCTAAAGAAACTGCTCTTGGCGGTCCTAAACGTTCTTCGTTATCAAGTCCACTAACTCCATCATAATAGTCATTTATTAGATTGGAAGAGACCTGAAGAAGGAGAGCGCATATGAGAGTAAGTACGGCCGCTAAAAGATCAAATGACTCCCATCTATAAGAAAGAGCAATCCCAATGAGAACAGGGCCTGCTCCAGCAGGTAATGTTTTTGGTCTGGCCGCTAGGATCCAAGGGTTACCATATTTAGTCATTTATAATTTCACCGTTCTTAACTTTTTATATACTTCAACATTGTCTTTATCATTGAATAAAATTTCAAGAAAAAGTAGCGTAGGGTTTTTATTCCACTTATCTAGTTCAACTTGATATTCTTCTTTTGTTGAGACCTTAGTCGCAGGAAGGCCTGTGGCCTTAATCAATGAGGTCATCTCAATATTATGGGGAGTTGTTAACAGGGGTAAGTAACTATCCTTTTGGTTTTGTTGACCAATTGGGAGAAGATTAAAAATACCCCCACCTTTATTATTGGCAATGACAACGAGCAGAGGGCAGTCCTTTTCTGTATACGTCTCTTTTAAAACGAGCAGTGCATTCATATCATGAATAAAGCTAACATCACCGATGAAGGCCACGGTAGCTTGTCCGGGCATAGCATCTTGAATGCCTGTACACATCGATAAATGACCTTCAATGCCACTGGCGCCTCTGTTTGTGATTGTCTGCCACTTGGTTTCTCCACCATAGGTACCAGCGTAGGAATCAAAGCTTCTCACGAAGGTTGAGTTTCCAATAAAGGCAAGTTTTGCATTAGTTAGAGAATCGACTGCTCTTTTAGTAATAAAAGGATAAGAAATCGGAGATTCTTCAATGATTGTGCGTTTGGTTTTGATCAGCTCATTCCAGTTAATTTTATTTCTTAGTGAACCCGCTTTATCTTTATTTGATGATTGAGAGAGAGATTGTGACAATTCATCAAGGACGAGATTGGGTGAGATGTCCCAACGCTCTGTAAATGAAAAGCCAGGGTCTTCGTGATAGTTTCCAGAAGAGACGAGAATAATATCTTTAGTGACTTTATTCTTTAATAATTTTTGGGTCAAAGGATAGTAATGTTTACTGGTGAGCCGATGACCAAAGTGAACAATCAAATCAGGGGATTGTTCTTCTAAAACTTTTAAAACTTCGGGGTGATCGAAAGTAGGCAAGAGGCCATCATCAGCACCGTATAAATACTTAAGGCCCGAAGTGATGTCACAACTAAAATTCGCACCGTAACTGCTAATAAATTTTGTTACACTACTTTTATCATAGGGTCCTAATTCATGAAGGGGGCCAAAAACAATGAGGGGGCGTTTGGCCTGTATGATTTTTTCAGTTAAGTTCTCAAAAGCACTAGCTGGGAGAGACTTACTGGTTTGTGGGAATTCAAGGGAGTTCTTGTCCATCTCGATTAAATGCTTCGCTTCTATCAGCCATTCTGAATCTATGGGTGCGTCTGTATCATCAAGAGGCTCTCTTAAAGGTACATTCATATGCAAGGGGCCTGCTGGAGACTTTATCGCCTCATGAAGAAGATAACTTACTTTTCCTGCGAGTGCTCTTGGCGGAAAAGTTGCTTGAGGTTCAGATACAGACCAAAAATTTTTACAATAATCTCTTAAAACTTCGATTTGGTTAATCGTCTGATTAGCGTCAGTTGCATTTAGTTCACCTGGCCTATCGGCAGATATTATAATGAGAGGAACGTGAGTTTTTTGTGCTTCGATTGTCGCGGGTAAAAAGTTCGCAACCGCAGTTCCTGAGGTACAGACTAAGGCCGCAGGTCTAAAGGAAGATTTAATGAAGCCCAACGCCCGGTATGATTGTGCTCTTTCATCAAAGCCAAAGTAAGCCTTTGCTTGTGGGTGTAAGTGTATGGCCCGCAATAAAGGCGCATTTCTCATGCCTGGACAGCAAAAGAAGTCTCTAACACCGGCCTTGATAAATTGATCAATTATGATGGCCGACCAAATTTGAGCATAATTATGATATTTCACAAGAATCTAATCTCCTAGCATCAAATAGATCAACTTCATTGTCGGTATTTAAAAATGATTTGAGTTTGTTGGAGGTTTCTTGCCATTCCGAGATGGCCTGTGAGCCATCGACAATACCCGCACCTGCATATGCCTCTAGATGGTTTCCGGTTATAAGTAGGCTACGAATGAGTACGGCCAACTCAACATATTCAGCGGTGATGACACCAAATAGTCCAGCATAATGGCCTCTCGCAGCTTCATTCATTTTAATAAATTCAAAGGCCTTGTCTGTTGGTGTGCCGCAAACAGCTGGAGTAGGGTGAAGTGTTTGAATAAGTTTATTAAGAGATTGAATATCCCAACTTTTTAACTCTACGGTAATAGGTGTCTTTAGATGTTGAAGTCCTTTTAGTTCAAGAACTTCAAGATTTCCTTTTCTTACCACTCCCAAAGGGTTTGCAGTCTCAACAATAAGGTTCACTACCGCTTGATGTTCTCTCTGTTCCTTATCACTTGTTAAGAGCTCTTCTCTCCACTTTGAATTTTGGGAACTGATATTTCCTAGTGGTCGCGTACCAGCAATGGCCTCAAGGTAAAGTGTATTATCCTTAATCTTTAAGAGTGATTCAGGGGTAAAGGATTGAAAAATAGCGTTTGATTTATTGGGAAAAGTTACCTTAAAGGTATTTTTTTGATTTTGTGAAAGGAGATGAAAATAGTGATAAGGACAGTTGTCTTTTAAGTCCGTGGTAAGCTTTCTAGCAAGAACAACCTTTGAAAAGTATCCACTCTCAATATATCTTAAGGCCATATGCACTCGATCTTCCCAGGTGTTGTAAATGGGGGACTCTATGAAGTTGCTTAGGGGAATGGGTTCTTGATGGGTCTTATTAAAATCAAAGTAATCGGCCCAAGACTTTTCTTTGCTTATTGAGATCTTGAGTTGATTGCCAATCTTTTTGATCTGGCATTCACAAACTATTTGTTCACTATTTTTGCCTTCGAAATCCTGTGAATAAAAGTAGAAGAGAGCCTCGTCTTTTAATGGATCAGGTAAGTGATTAGTGATTTTAGCTAGACCTAAGTATTGATGACCTTCTTTACTTTCCCAATAGTAAGGGTCGTCTTTTAGGTAAGGTAAAATAGTCTTTAGGTCACCAGACCAATTAAACGTATAGCTCTCCCTCGACCCGTTCATTTCTGAGCTGTGAGCCTCGCGTTTATTAAATGGGAAAGTTAAGTCTCTTATCACTTTTCTCCAATATAGAGGGTCGCTATTCCAAATGTTAGGGTGATGGCACGAGTATTGCGAAAGTTGGCCTTATCCATAAGATTTAAAAACTCCTTTCCATAAGGAAAGTCTTCCACTGTTTTATTTAAATAACTATAGGCATCTCCATGCCCACTAAATAGGTTTCCAATAAAAGGCAGAACCTTTCTAAAGTAAAACAAGTAGAACGCACGAATAAATGCATTTGCGGGAAGGGAGAATTCCATCACCATTACTTGTCCACCGGGTTTTAATATACGGTGCATCTCTTGTAGGCCTTTGAGGCAATCGGGAAAATTTCTAATCCCAAAACTGACTGTGGTTACGTCCCATGAATCATTTTCTTCGGGAAGGTTGCAGCCATCACCAATATCTAAAGTGATTTTTTCTTGAAGGTTCTTTGCTTTAATTTTTTCCTTACCGATTGCAATCATATTTTTAGACATATCTAGTCCACGAATACGGCTTACATTCTTGTTCTTTATTAAAATGAGGGGGACGTCCGCTGTTCCTGTCGCGAGATCAAGAATAGTAAGATCACTTTTTTTAGGGAGCTCATTTTTCATGCGGTTACGCCAATAAACATCTATGCCGAAACTAAGAAAACGATTCAGAGGGTCATAGGTTCCTGCAATATCATCAAATATCTTGTAGCTTTCTTTCTTTCTCTCACTGAGTTGGTTTTCAGATGTGTTTTGCATGTTTTCCTTGTTTTTAATTTATATTCTTACCTATCAAATATAAGGTATTTGGAGAAGGAGGAAGACTAGACAGTGTTAATTGCTTCACTGTGTCTGACCCTTGTCCAATTACTTTTCAAAATGGCTGAACTAGAATGTATTTACAGTATATTAGAGCGATGATAAATCCTTATTGTCTAAAGTGTATAAGGTCATAGTGAATATTGAATTTATCAAACAAATTCCTCCTAGCGTATTGAGCCGATTAAAGGCAATCGAGCTCAATATTCCCTCTGTACATGCCCAAGAGGCGATCAATGAGTTGTTACAACAATCCGTTTTGATGGGTGGAAAAAGACTCAGACCTCTTCTAACCTACCTATTTGCCGATTTTTTCGACTTACCTCTTGAAAAGCTAGATAGATGTGCCAAGTCTATTGAAATGGTTCATGCCGCTTCTCTTGCTCATGATGATGTTATTGATGAGGCAACGAAAAGAAGAGGAGAGCCTAGTATAAATATTCAGGCCTCGAACAAGAAGGCCGTCTTGGCAGGGGACTACCTGTTGGCCGCTGTCATTGGTGACCTTTGTCGTGTTGGTGACCTAAGGCTAGTTGAAGAGATGGCCAAGGTTATTGAGCTACTGTCACAAGGTGAGTGGCTTCAGTCAGACTTGGTATTAAGCCGGGCCTACTCAGAAGAAAATCTCAATGAGATAGCACTAATGAAGACAGCGTCCGTCATGAGTTGGTGTGCTGTTTCTCCTGCACTAGTTAAAAACTTAAATGGTGAATTAATTGAATATTCGCGCCAATTTGGTCAGAACTTAGGAGTTGCCTTTCAACTTCTTGATGACACGCTTGATTTTAGTGGTGATGGCCGAAAAGATGGACTCTTAGATTTGAAAAATGGCCAAATTAACGCCGTCTTATTTGAATGGTTAAAACTTCACCCTGATATTAAAACGAAGTTTCATTCCGGTGAAGACATTGTGCCTTTATTCAATGAAGAAGGACTGGATGAGGCCCTTTCGATTGTTCAGCTAAAGGCGAAAGGTCACTTAGATAAATGTCGTGAATTATTAGAGATATTGAAAAGTGAATTACGTGGCATTGTAAGTGAAGATATACTCGAGAAAAAATCAAAGCCTCTTTTGTTCATTCTGAAATATCTTGAAAATCGCAGATATTAATCAAGATACTAATCAAGACACTTTAAAAAAAAATCACCAACTATTTCTTTTCACCCGCATATCCAATATTTTTACATGTAGGAATATGAACAAAGGCGTCTTTTACGGCCAAACGACAACGCTCTCCACCACTAAAGGTGATGCGAGGAACTCTTCTTCTAATTGATTTTCTAAAAATTGTTTCATCTCTTGATGTTGGTAAGGACCCTTTTGCTTTTCGAATCGCTACATTTACTATGCAAGCAGTGAATATATTCTTTCTTGGACGAGTGACTTCTAGATCAAAATAAAGTTCGCCCGCTAATAGTCTCTTATTATCGATCATCTTCTTAGCTTTGTATTTACGCTCTTTTAGAAGATCAATGGACATCTTTAGTAATTCTTCTTCAGAATTGTCATAGGTTTTATAGCGAAGAACACAGTCATTGTGCTCAAAGATATATTCCTGGGCCATTGGAGAGACCGTTAGGAGAGTAATGAGGGTGAAGAGAGTTTTTCCAAGATGGATCTTATATCTTCGTTGCATGCATCCTCCACTTCTTTAACTTCTTTTGGAATTGAACGCGTGAGATTCTCAGGACCTGATTGGGTAATAAGAATATCATCTTCAATACGAATGCCCATTCCTTGCCATTCTTTGGGTATATTAGAATCACCTTCTGGAAAATAAAGTCCAGGCTCACATGTAAATACCATACCCTCATCAAGAGTTATCTCATTTAGATCATCATCTAGATAAGGAGATTGATCATGAACATCAAGGCCAAGCCAATGTCCAGTTCCATGGGGATAGTAGGCGCGGTAAGCGTCCTTTTCCCATAACTCATCAAAGCTTCCCTTTAATATCTGGGCATCCATCATAGATTTTAAAAGTGCCTGACATGTACTTGTATGAATTTCCTTTAAAGTCGCACCAATTTTCATATGGCCCATCGCTAATTTTTGGGAATCCAGTACAACTTGGTAAAGATCTTTTTGCGCTTGGGTATATTTACCATTTACTGGAAAAGTTCTAGTCACGTCACCAGCATAAGTATTGACCTGAGCACCTGCATCGATGAGGACCAAGTCACCGTCATTCAATATTTGATTATTATTAATATAGTGAAGTATTAGTGCATTCTTACCCCCAGCAACAATGGAGTCGTATGCTGTGCCCTCACCATTTTCTTGTGAGAAAAGGTAGTTAAGGAGTTGATCAATTTCTTTTTCGTTTACACCTGGCTTGGCCAAGGCCATGGCGGCCCTGTGACCTATATTAGTTAAATTAGCCGCTTGTTTCATCGCAAGGATTTCATTTTTATCTTTCCTCAGTCTCAACATTCCGATAAGAGGTGAAAGATGGTGCCAGTGCAAGGGACTATGGAATTTTTCTTTTCTTTTTCCACCAAGAGATTGCAGCGTCTTGGTTACGCTCTTTTGAAGATCTTGGTTAAAGAAATTATAGTAGAGGTTTTGGTGATTTCTAAATAATTCTGGGAGTCGTTTTGAAAATTCATGGTTAGGATAGGCATGATCTACAGGAAGAACTTCAGGTGCCTTTTCTGAACCAAGCCTTATACCCGTCCACATTTCCATTTCAGGATTTTTTTCCTGTAAAAATAAATGACTCTCGACTGCGCCTTCCTTAGATTTTTTTAAAACTAAAGTGGCATCAGGCTCGTTAAATCCTGTGAAGTATTTAAAATCACTATTTTGTCGAAAAGGAAATTCAGTGTCATGGCTTTTTTGTCTTAAGCCAGCGCCTGGAATAATCACGATACCTTCTTCGATAGCGCTTAATAGATTGTTTTGCCTCTTTATAAAGTTTGTCTCTTCCATTTCTAAAGAACACCTCTGATAAGTTCATTTACTTTTTTCAGCCCGATTGTTCTCATAAACCCCGCGAGTTTTGGTCCCTTTGGCTTGTTGATAAGTATGTTATAGCAAAGAGGGAAGATATCCCCAGGCTTAAGCTCAAATGAATGCATAATTTCGTAGAGTTTTTCATGTAGTTCTTCATCGCTAGAGAAATCTCCATGGCCATCAAGCATCTTACTTACTTCTTGGAGATAGCTTCTTCCGGATTCTTCTAAATCTACTTTTGGAGCTTCTTTATTGATGGAAAATTTAAAGTCAACAGGGGCGAAGTTCTCTAGCCAGTTGAGTGCGCAATTTGCTCTCTCTTTAAAGCGTCTTTCGTCGCGCTCATTCTCTATTTGATCTTGATAATACTCTCTCGCTTTTTCGATATTTCCATCATGTATTTGAAGAACATTGGTAAGGTGACGAAAGCTGGGTTGAAAGGGCATTTTTTCGGGCATGGCCTCTATTTGAGAGAGTTCGTAGACTCTTTTTGCCATGGCCACTTTCTTCTCATTTCCCTCATCTACCCCAAATGTAAGGCGTTCTTGTCGGTCAAAATCTTCATAAGTTTTTACGACGTCGAGATCAAAGCTTACGGCAAAGTCTACATTTGATTTATAACTAGCAAATATCCATCTTACCATTTCAGGCTCATAGATATTTAGGACATCGTTAACTGTTACGACCTCACCACTAGAGGAACTCATTTTCCCTCCGCCACCTTTAATTGATACGAAGTCGTACTGGAGGTATATCGGAGCTTGCCAATCAAAGACCTTAACAATGTCTTTAGCAGTACTAAAAGAACCGCCTTGGCTTGAATGGTCTTTACCACCTGGCTCAAAGTCTACTTTTTCATGTGCCCATCTCATCGGCCAATCGATGCGCCAAGGAAGCTTAAGGCGACTCGTCTCACTCAATAGTTCTGATCCATCGTGACTACAGTTTTCGCAATGATAAGTTAGGTGAGTGCCGTCCCATTTCTTCTGTGTTATTTTGTTATCAGTGTTGCATTTTTCACAATATACAGACACTGGTAACCAATCATCTGTTAATGGTTCTTTTCTAAATTGATTAAGTATTTTCTTAATAGTCTCTGTTTCGTTTAAGGCCTTCTCTATACCTTGTTTATATTCACCGGCGCGATACTTCTTGGCCTGATAGAGGTTCTCTACTTTTATTCCAACTTTCGCGAGTTGAGACTCAAAGTTTTTTTCATGAAGGGCGGCGTATGATTCTCTCTCACCGTAAGGGTCAGGAGTATCAACTATGGGTTGGAACATGAATTTTTCTAGTTCTTCTTGCTTGGGCATATTCTTTGGTATTTTTCTAAATGTATCGTAATCATCCCAACTGAAAATAAACCGTACTTCTTTGCCTCGATTTCTTAAAGCGCGAGCAACGAAGTCTACGGTGATGACTTCTCTAAAATTACCAAAATGTACTGTTCCAGATGGGGTAATCCCACTGGCAACAGTGTAAGAGTCCTTGTCTCCAAGCTGTCTAATAATACGATCGGCCGTCATATCGGCCCAATGGACGAGATTAATAGTGGTTTGATTATTTTTACTCATGGCAGCTAACCTCTCTGGAACTTACGCTATATTTTGCTCTTCTTTTATTACAGGGCATCCTAGCAAAACTAGATGCTATAGACTAGGGGCAATAACTTGAAATTACGTGGCCATTACCCAATAAAAGGTCAATTCTATGTCAAAAAGGACCTGCTAACTTTAAAGCTTCATCAACTTAAGGTAGGGTATGCGTATGGTTATCCAATTTATCCTTAAAGGATTGTTCTTCTATTTTCTTTTCTTGTTCGTCCGCTCTTTTTTTAGAGGGGCAACGCAAGTGAAAGGTATGAAAGAAGATGCCTTTCAAAACAATGCCCAATCTAATAATGGTTATCGTCAAGCAGGGCAAAAGAGCAAAAGTGAAGATATTGTTGAGGCAGACTTTAGGCGTCTTTAGTCTCAATATTCAAATAAACTAGTAGTCGCTTAAACCAGCCGTTTTGCCATATTTTATAGGTGTTTTTTAAGAATCAGCCTACTTTTAATGATTTCATCTATTTTCAGTTTTTAATATAACCCCCCAAAATAATTGTAGTTTCTTAAATACTTAGTCCTTTCCTGAGATTTGTTCAATGTTCCATTGATAATAAACCTATGAGTAATAAACAACTCATAAAAGACCCACCTTAGTTTGCGAGGGAAGTTATGGATGTCCTTAGGTTGCACGTTTTGCTAGTTGATGAGGATTTAACGCTTTTGGAGAAAATGAGCACAATTTTAAATGAACAAGGCTTCACTACAACTTGTGCCAAAAACAAAGATGATGCTCTAAAATTATTAGAACAGGAAAACTTTCAAGTCCTGGTCACTGATATCACTATGCCAGATAATGACGGTGTCCTTTTAAGTAAAGCTATAGGTCATCGTATGCCCGTGGTTATGCTTCAAGTGCGCCATGACGAGCAGTTGATTAAAGATCTTGATTCTGTTTGCTGCTGTTTCTTAGATAAGAAAGAAATTTCTTCTCGCTTGGCCAAAGCGACATGGACAGCTTTTAAAAGGTTTAAAATAGATAGGCAGATTGCTAGAGATGCAGTGGCGGCTTAACCTTCGCCCCTAGGTACAACTTCATGGACGATCACTTCTGCTTTAGTAAAAAAGCGAATTGGCATAGAAGATGTCCCTACACCACTAGAGGTGTAACCTAGCATACCTGAATATCGCCAAGGACCTTTCGCAAATCTTTTTCCACGATAGACTCTTCTAATTACAGGAATGCCACCAGGTAAAGCAATTTGGCCCCCATGAGTGTGTCCACATAGATAGAGATCAATTCCGCTTTGTTGAGCTTCTTTATAAAGTTCCGGAGTGTGGATAAGGCCAACCCTAAAACTTTCTCTCTTACCTTCTTGTAAAATCCTTAAAGCATCTTTTTGGTAAAAATAGTGGGGATCATCGGTGCCAACAAACTCAATGGGGCAAGGGAGTATGCCGTCTTTAGGGAAGGTGGCAATTTGATTTGTCAGGACTTCTACGCCTTGGTTTTCTAAATAGGGAACGATGTGACCAGAATCGTGGTTACCAAGAATAAAGAAGGTTTTATATTTTGGTTTTAATGCCTTTATAATCTCCCTCACTTTATTCTTTGTGATTTCATCTATTGGCCATCCCGTAGAAAGATCACCTGTTATGCAGGCGAAGTCATAGGGGCCACTCTCTTTTATGGCCCAAAGTATGTCTTCTTGAGATACAGGGCATTCGTCTAAATGAAGATCACTCAAGTGAAGGATTCGTATAGAGCCTTTTCCTATTTTTGAAGAAGTTAAGCGGTTTTCTATTGGGGAAATTTTTTGAGCATTTTTTAAACCCCATTTATAAAAAGGGGTAAGCCGGAGTGCCCAGGCAAAAATACGAAAAAGTATGGCCATGGGGTCTCTACGGGGAATTTTGCGATCCTCATGAAGGGGAAAGGCCCTAAGACCCTTTTCTTCTAAGTAAAAACGATTTTCTTGCCAGCGCTTGCGGTAAATTGCATTTAATTGTTTCATTGGCCTATTTTAAAGCAAATTTGATTCAATTAAAGGACAAAAGATACAGGTGCTTTCTTGTAAACTAAAATACTCAAGAAATAGTGGTTTTTTCCGATGAGGATTATAAGGTCCGTAATTATAGGGGCTTAGTTAAGGAGATTATGAGTATGGCGGTAAGAGTCGCCCCAAACTCTACATTGAATACACTGATGTCAAACCTAAGGAAGTCTTCCGAAAGTGAGGCGCGCTCCTTAAGGCAGCTCTCAAGTGGTAAGAGGATTGAAAAGGCAGCGGATGATAGCGCGGGAATTGCCCATGCAAAAAAACTAGATGGTTTTGTTCGTTCACAAAAACAGGCCCAAAGAAATGCAAACGATGGCATTAGCTTCGTTCAAACAGCAGAAGGTGGGCTAAATGAAATATCCAATATTCTCGTTAGGTTAAGAGAGCTATCTGTTCAATCAGCAAGTGATACCCTTGGCGAACCAGAGCGAGGCCACATTAATAAGGAATACCAAAGCCTTGTCACAGAAATTGATAGAATTGCCGAAAGCACCTCCTTTAATGGAACGAATGTAATCAATGGTGATGGTCAGGGTATTCTTCGTTTTCAAGTTGGATCTTATAAAGGCGAAGAAAATGTAATTGAATTTGATACTGAGGGCAATTATACCAGTTCCAGTAGTTTAGGAATTGGAAGCACTGGGATAGAGAGTAAGGCCGATGCTCTTGATAACCTTAATTCACTTGATGAGGCGATTAATAGTATCAGTGGCCAGAGGGCCTATCTTGGCTCAATTCAAAGCCGCATGCAATATGCTGTTAATAACCTTGATACTAATATTATTAATCATGAAGAGACTAAATCAAAAATTGAAGATGTTGATGTTGCTGAAGCTTCAGCTAATCTTGCCTCATCTCAAATCCTTAAAAGTGCCGGTATGAAGTCACTAGCTGAGGGAATGACCTTTACTCGGGCCGCCTTAAAGCTAATAGGTTAATTAGAAAGGCAATTTAAACTTAAGCCTAAAATCAATCTTTCCACGAATACGAAATTTTGCCTTCGGGATACTGTTAATTTCTACTTTTGGAAATATATAAAGTTTTGAAGCGTTGTTTAGCAAGGGAACAATATTCGGATTGAGGCCTTCACCATCTTTTTGAATTGTTAGCTTGATACATTCGTACAGACAATCTTTGAGCTGGTTCTTATTGTAGCGATAGCGCGCTAATAGAGTTGATTCTCCACGGGCCAGCATTTCATCATTCGCAATATATATATCAATTTTTTCAATGAAATCTAGGCGGGCCCTGCGGCCGGCCTTTGTTGATTCACTAATATTTTCATCAGAGTTGGGCACAATCTTAAATTCAAGATTTCTTACCTGAATAGAATTGATGTATTCACTATCAATACTTGGTATATCAATAAATTGGGCATCTTGGTCGACCTCCCAATCATTGTTTAACAAGACAAAAACATCGGCAAAAACGTTGGCGAGGTTTTGAACAAAGGTTCCTAATATTGGAATAGGTATTTTACCGACAGGATTATTTATGGAAATATCATCAAAGGTAAACCCACCACTAACGATATTTAGTTCAGGGTCTTTGCCCTGACTTTCTGCTGTTGTGATGGCCTTGGTGAAAGGCTCGATACTCTCTTTTGCTCCACACCCGATCAAGATAATGAAGTTAAGTAAGAGGAGAATGTTTCGAAGCACATTTGTCATGCTCACAAATGTATTAAAAAAGATGATCTTCGTCATTGATTAATGAGATTAAATTAGGGCGATTAGTGCGCGGCGGCTAGGGACCTTACTAGAAGAGTGTCCAGCCTTTTTGAGGTCGGTATTGAAGGAGAAAGAATAACATCGGGTGTTTAGTGCCTTGACGGGTATGAAATACACCGGGTCCACTTAGGATATTCCAATCAACTTGAGACTTATCCCAATAAACGTACTTGTAGAGGGCAACTGTCATGGCCGAATCTTGACGACTATTTTTCGTAAAATTTCTTTTGTGAAGTGCCCCAAATCCATGGGTCTTATTTATGTCGTATCCAAGAACGTGGACCGATTGAAATAACTTATCCTTACTTCCACTACCAATTAGTGTGCCTTGTTCATCTGCAAAACCTAGTTTCTGATTCTGCTCAACTGAAGTCGTGTGCCACTGAAAACGGTTGAGCATAAAGACATTCGCAAATTTTAAGGCAAACTTAAAACCCCAAATATTTCTTCTAATATCGCTAGACTTACAGGTGATATCTTCACAATCAAAATTATCCAATTTCTTTAAATCGCGTCTCATATAACTTTTGGCAGCGAAGAAAGACAAAAAAGAGATGGGATTAAATTCAAGTCCTACCATGGCATTGTTAACTAAGCCGCTTGTCTGAAAACGTGCCATAGGGCGTACAAATCCATAAAGTGGTTTTTTTAGATCGTATTCACCCCATAATGGAATGCTGTAGCCGAACTCGGCCCTCGCATAGGCGCCGATAGGGTTGGAGCGAGCAAAGGCTTCATAACGAGTATCCCAGCGAGATATATCGTCATTAGCTACGGATATTCCTGAGAGAAGCGGCAGGACGAGTGCTACGAGAAGACCTTTAATCATGAAGTAAGACCGAGCCGCGCATTAAGATCATCATCACTGATAAGACCTTGAGCTACTTGTGAGCGACAAACCATCATCGCCTTCTCGTACTCTGATCTAACGCTTGCATCGACCAAGGTCAGATCGATATGTTTTTGATTATTGAGGTGCGAGTCCTTAACAGCATTTTTTAATAAATTAATTGCTTCTTCTAATGTCATCATTTTCCCTTAATTAACTTCTTGCCTTAAATTCTTTTTTTTAAATTTTATTAGCGATAAATTAAAATGTCTTCTCTCAAGTTTTTATACTCACTATGGCCTTGTTGATCTATTTTTATAAGATCGTCGTAAGAGCCACTATTTTCAACCCAGTTTTTTAAATCCTCACTGCCATTTATATAGTTTATGGCCAGTGAACTTGTTTCATATTCATAGGGATGATCATTCCACTTAAACTGAAAAGCCTCTTCTTCATAAAAGCACTTTAAAAGGAAGGCCCCTAAGCGCCATGACTTGAAAATATCTGGTTGGGTTGGATGAATATGAATACCACCGCAAGTTTTATCGCTATGCTTTTGAAACATTGGATGAAACTGAAGCGGTCTAATCGTAAATCCAGATAAATCTGTTTCTTTTAATTTATCTAAAAGACGATCCCTAAAACTAAAAGGTTCGATTCCTGGAGCACCTAAAACTTCCAAGGATCTTGTGGTCCCGCGCCCTTCGCTAATATTTGTTCCTTCGTACAATACTGTGCCACAAAATGTTATGGCAGATTCCATGGTGGGAAGGTTTGGCGAAGGATTAATCCAGTGACGATTTAAATCTTTCCAAAAATAGCTTCTTTTCCAATTCTCCATTTGAATAATTTCGAGCTCACAATTGGGTGTAAAGAGCTTTTGTTGGAGTTTTGCCACCTCTCCCATTGTTAACCCATGTCTTTGGGGTATCGGGTGATGACCAACAAATGAGCGCCATTGATCCTGAAGAACTGGACCTTCGATTATTTCACCCCCAACTGGATTTGGACGATCTAGAACGACAACTTTTATATTCTTTGCCTCACACCTCTCCATCACTAATGCCAGGGTTGTAATGTAGGTATAAACGCGCGTTCCAACGTCTTGTAGATCGACGATTAAAGTATCGATACCTTCAAGCATTTCATCTGTTGGGAAGCGTGTTTCGCCATAAAGGCTATGAATAGGAATGTTAAAATAAGGGTGAATATAGTCTTTTGACTCAATCATATTGTCTTGAACGTCTGTAACAAAACCGTGTTGGGGCCCGAAGGCCTTAACGAGTCTCTTGCCAAAAGTTTTAAGGAGAGCTTCAAGACCTAAGTCAAGGTGATCTGTTACAGCACAGGAATGCCCAAGGAAACCGAGTCTACCTGACATCTTTTTTTGAAGGGCTTTGTCTTCTAAAAGCACTTCCAGACCGCTTCTGACGCTATTTGCCATATTTATTTACCTTTTTTTTATTTCTTTCAAAGCATGAAAGCCAATATTCTATTATAATGCTTCCATGTTAAAAAGAATTAGCTTCGTAATATTCTCATTTTTAATAACGACTCTTAGTCTATCAGCAGAATCTTCAAATGGTGACGATGGCCATTGGGTAAAAGAAGCAGTCCAAGATGGCTTTACAATCTACCTGCGTAAGAAAGCCAATACTTCAATACTTCCTCTTAGAATTGAGGGCGTTATCAATGCTCCTGTAGATTATATTATGGAAAATCTAAGGAAAGTTGATGGTTCAGAAGATTGGACTCCAGATCTGCTTCAAAAAGTTACTCTAAAAGATGTTAACCCTAGAATCGCGATAACCTTTTCCCTCACTGATATGCCGTGGCCAATTTATGATCGTCGACTCATTCTTCATAACGAACTTAAATTGGATAAAGACCGTAAGCTTCTCTTCGTCGTGAGTAAGTCGATGCCATTTCCAGGAGCTCCTGTTCCAGAAAGGACCATTGAAGCTTTTGTGGGTTATTCTAGTATTGGTTTTCGGCCAGTATCTAAAGATAAAACCTATATTGAGTTAACAGCATTTATTGACCCTAGGGGGTCAATTCCTCATTGGGTCATTAATTTTTATCAAAAATCTTGGCCTATAAAGTTTTTAAGGGCCTTGGAAAATCGCTCTCAGACTCACAGAGTTAAACTAAGACCTGGCCTTAAACCGATGTTACAAGAGCTATTGCAAATTATGCAGTGGGATAAAACATCTTTTGATCGTCTAGTGGACGGTCGGCCGTAAGAAAATATTACCAAAAAAGTCCTTTTACAAATCCCCTTGGCCTGTACAATTATAAAGACACACACAGAACATACGCTTACATTTTTTTAAAAATCATTGGCTTTTGGAGACAATATGAAGCAATACCTTGATTTAATGAAACACGTCCTCAAAAATGGCGAGGAAAATATGGATCGCACGGGAGTGGGAACCTTATCTGTTTTTGGTTACCAGGCCCATTATGATCTTGAAGAGGGCTTTCCTCTTGTAACGACTAAGAAACTCCATTTACGCTCCATCATTCATGAACTTCTATGGTTTTTAAAAGGTGATACAAATATTTCGTATCTAAAAGAAAATAAAGTTAGAATTTGGGATGATTGGGCCGATGAGAACGGTGACCTAGGTCCTGTCTATGGTAAGCAATGGCGTCGCTGGGAAGCAAAAGAGCAAATCATTGATCAAATTGCTGAGCTTGTTGATAATTTAAAAACGAATCCTCATAGTCGTCGTCATATCGTTTCAGCCTGGAACCCGGCAGATATTAAAGATATGGCCCTTCCTCCTTGCCACACTTTAATGCAATTTCATGTTTCTAAAGATAATCGTTTAAGCTGTCAGCTTTACCAGCGCTCAGCAGATATTTTCCTAGGAGTTCCTTTTAATATTGCAAGCTATGCCCTTTTAACTATGATGCTGGCCCATGTTTGTGGTCTTAAGCCAGGGAAGTTTGTTCATACAATGGGTGATGCTCACCTTTATCTTAACCATTTAGATCAAGCGGCAACTCAAATTAAGAGAAAGCCACATCCGTTACCCCAGATGAAACTTAACCCTGAGGTTAAGGATCTTCTTGATTTTAAATTTGAGGATTTTGAGCTTATTAATTATATTGCTCATCCTCACATCAAGGGTGAGGTTGCTGTTTGAAAGTCTCTCTTATTGCGGCCCTAGGTAATGGGCGGGAATTAGGAAAAGATAATCAAATGCTTTGGCATATTAAAGAGGATTTTCTCCACTTTAAAAAAACGACAATGGGGCATACCCTTTTGATGGGTAGAAAGACCTTCGAATCCATCGGTAAGCCCCTGCCTGGAAGGAAAACGCTCATTCTGACTAGAGATCAATCTTATGAGCGGTCAGAATGCACAACTATCCATTCATTAGATGAAGGGTTTCTTCTTGCGAGAGAGTCGGGTGAAGATGAACTTTTTATTGCTGGTGGTGCAGACGTTTATAAACAAACTTTAGATTTTGTAGATGTCATGTACTTAAGCTTTGTTGAGTATACGGGGAAGGCCGATGCTTACTTCCCGGAGTTTAATATTAAAGATTGGAAAGAAGTAGAGTCTCGTGAATACCCTGCAACAGATAAGTCTCTGGCCTGGCGCCTTGTAAAGCTTGAAAGGATTTAATCTTTTAGGCCTCTTTGAAGAGTAAGTATTTCATAAAACATTTTCCAATCCCCAGCGAAGCTATAGAGGGGATAGGTGAATGTCGCAGGCCTATTTTTCTCTATAATAAAATGACCTATCCAAGCGAAAGCATATCCTGAAACTATTGCTAAAAGCCCAAATATCCACATTTTGAAAAAAGCGCCACTAATCAATAAGGTTAGAGCGATACTTGTTCCAACAAAATGGAAAAGTCGGTTTATGGGATGGGAGTGTTCGGATAGGTAAAAAGGGTAGAACTCTTTAAATGTTTGGTACTTCTTCTCCATTTATGTCCTTAGGTGTGTCAGTTTTTGGTTATGGTTAACATTCTTAAATATAATAACATAGTTATTTCATTGAGTTAGGGGGTTGACCGGCTGCGTCTATGTTAACTATTTCATCATGTTCCAATATGACAAATCTAATACCTTGTCGTAGGATTCTTGAGTCAAAACATCTGACATTTAGAGGAGAATATATGAAAGCATTCATTTTGACTTTGGTCCTTTTACTCAATACATCGCTATTTGCTCAGGGTGGAATTGGACCGACTGGGGAAGTTTTTGAGAGAACTCCTGGAAAAATTGAATGCCAAGAACAACTCATGCGTTGTACTTATATTGCCCAAAATCTTTCGGCGAGAACACTGGCCTCAAGGGTTAAAGCCGTTTTAAAGCCAGGAGATGTTCTTCTTCCTTCTGAAGGTTATGTCACGATTGAAAGTACTAGTGTATTGAGCTTTTGGTTTTATAGTGAAGAATTAAGAGATCGCTTTGAAGGTCTTTTGCCATTACTAGATGTCCTTGAAGCTGGTGTGCCAAGTCATCTTGTTCAGCTTACGACAGAAATCTTCTCTTTAAGTGATGAGGGTTTAAGTCACATTGATGCTTCCATCGGTAGTGCAACAAGTGATTCTGGGGATGCTCCGGCATGGGATATTATTAACGAAGGTGGGGTCCTAGATCTTTCACTCACTGTTTCAAGTCGTTTATTGTCAGCGGTTCTGGGGACATCAGTTGGACGTAAAGAGACGTCTAGAGTGACACGAGTTGTTCAATTGATTCCAAACCTCGCCAATATTAATTATGAAAGAACAACAAATATTTATGTCAGCCCAACTGCTGGGGTTGTTAAAGATGAAAAGGCCGGTCTTACGCTTAATGGTGCTGTAAGTATCAATGCCGGCGACTCTAATCTTGTTTTGGTTAAGGACTATTCCTTTAATTATGGCGTTTTAAACCCGTCAGAAGAGGGTGATTCAAAAGACCGTGTGACCATCTTGAAAGTAAGTAATCCTCAGCTATATCTCTATGAAGGTATCTCTACGATGGTTGTAAGTTCAAACACATCGGTTGTAACAAGGGACAACTCTTGGGGTTTATTTAGCTTTGGTCGAGAGCGTTCAAAAGTTTTTAATAAGTTAATGGTTGTTACTCGTGCAAAAACAATGACCTTTGATAATTACAGGAATGAAATGACAAGGTTTAGTCGCCTTAGTCTTTTTAGAAAATTTCCAGATTCAATGATTGATCGCATGCCAAATAGTAAAGGTTCAGTTTCACAAGTCCTCTCATCATTAACACCCTATGCTTATCGTTTAAGTAATGGTGATAGTGTAATTGGTTTCAAACTTGATGAAAAACTTGCGGCAAAAGACATCGTAAAAAAGACCATACAAGTTGAAATTAAAGGTGGCGGTCTTAAAATGAAAAAGATGAGATCGGTTGAAAATCTTATGCTTAGCGGGTTTAAGCTCGACTCACTTTCTCCTCGTTATATGACCAAAGCTAAAGTGAAGCTAAAGATCGAGTTGGCCATTCATGGCTCCAGAGAGAAAGTAAAGAAGACTCTCTATTACGACCCGGATAGAAATGTATTCTTTGAATAGACTGCTACTTATTATTGTAATTTTCGCAAATGTTTCATCGTTTGCTAATGGTCTGCCCTTGCCTGCGGCCTTGTATACTATTGATGATTTGGTTTCAGAGTTCAGAAGTCCCTTGAAAACCAAAATAGAGGACCTTAAGAAAAATTACCGTGCTCGTACATCTAATAATTTAGTTGAATATTCTTCCCATGAAAAAGTGAATTGTCTTTTTAGAGACTGGGAAGCAGATAGCGTATTAACGAGAATTGAATATTTCTTCAGGGCCAAGGGGAAAGAAGGTCTTGATGTTTTCCGCTATCATGGATGTGGGGAGACTCTAAACCTCGTCGAAAGGTTTCTTAGAGTAGGACCAAATCAGACGGCGTTATCTTTTAATGAGTTTTCTCGTGCCAAATTGTCTTTTAAACTGAAGAAAGAGTGGGAGAGGTACTTCTATCAATTGCAAAATGATAAAGGGGAAAACCTATTTACTCTTTCAGGGCGATGGCTAAACGAAGCAAAGAATAGCGCACTCTATAGTTTCAGTATTCGCGACCAAGAGTTTCTGAGTGTGCATTATCAATTTCTTCCGGAAGAAACCCGGGTCACTTATACATTCAAGGGATACGACTATAAGTATAACTACGCTCCTTACTTTAATAGTGCTGAAACGATCAATCACAATACCTTTTCATTCAAGGTGCTGATAAAAAAATCTGCACCTAATAATCCAATGTATTTAAGTTCACGAGAGACTCTCCTTAGCCAAAATACCTTTGTCCAATACTTTAGTTTTTGGGCAATCACTAGGGGACTTGGTTTTGTGAAGACCTTTGTAAATTTTCACCTTTATTGGTTTCCACCAACAGAGTTTGTAAATACAGGCGGACAAACCCAGCGTTTCATCAATGAGTTACGCCTTAATCTTAATAGAATTCTAAACAGTACAAATATCAATCTTGTTGAGGTTTATTTTAGAAAGCTTATCGAAGCGGTTGAAAATGGCCTGATTACAGATAGAAGACCAATTGAATAATGGCCTGTCTTAGAGTTTTCTCCATTCTATTAGTGTTTAGTATTATGGGACTTTCACCCCTCTCTGCAGGGGAGACGATATCCTCCTATCCTAAATCACGAGAGATTCTTCGTCTATTACACTCTAATATGAGAAGGTATCTCGCGATTTTTCAAAGCAGTACTGTTCGGACGAATCTACAAAATGGTTGTTCTTCTTATACCGAAGAAACATTTAATCGAACTCCTAGGGAATTTCTTTTTTGCGCAAGTTCAACTGTTTCTAATAACGGATTAAAACTTATAGATGAGTTGAGGATTTTATCTAATGATGAAGTGGTTCAAACCTTTATACTTATACAGGTTGGCCAGGGGTTGAAAGAAACCTCTCTTGAAAAGATTAAAAATCTTGATTTCAACCTTTCAGGTAACAAGGGTTTTTATAGAGCAAGTGGTCTGACTTCTATTAGTTTTGATTTTGAAATCACCGATGGCCTAGAAAAGAACATCCTTATCTTCGAAGCAGTCAACTTTTATATGGAGAATATTTATCTAAAAGCGCCATTGCTGGAGAGGATTCGCTACGACGTTCGTTGTAGTTTTTGTCGTGGAGTTTCTTGGCTAGAGGTGCAAGAAGTTAGTAGGGAAGGGCTGCCTGATTTGGTCTTGTATCACAATTCAGATGAGCCTCGAGATATCACTCCTCGCTTATTTGATTCTCAGCTTCAGGGTTTGCTTTATCGTCCTTTAAATCAATTAGGTTTTTCGATCCAGTCGTCACTTGTGCAAGAGGCAGGATTTCCGTTCTTTCGATTTTAGGTAGTAAATCCATTATGCTACTTATTCCTTGCTCCATAGCTTCTTTGTATTTTTGGTTTTTAAGCAAACTTTTTGCATTTGCCAGTGACCTTTCGATATCTTTTTCAGAAATGAGCTCCTCAATCTCTGGTGAGTAGATACATTCAAGTCTTTTTTCTACTTGTGAGGCAAAAAGAAAAATGTAGTGGGACTTTCCGAGAAGTCCATAGTCGGCCATAGTCTCTAGGGCCTTTTGGTATACCTCTTCTTTCATTTCACTTTTAAAAGTGAAAAATCTTTTAACCTTCCTGTTGTAAGCAAATAAATAGCCAAAGAAAAATGCACCAACCTCGAAATAGAGCATCCATATAGGATCCTCCCAATTGATTGGTATAAAATAGAGAGTCATTATCACCAAGGCAGTAAAGAAAAGACCACTCCTAAAATGACTAGCAGGATAGAGATCACTTTGTTTTACCAGTACATAGGTCGCCGTTATATTGTTCATTTCATTCTTATTGTTTTCAATTACCAAAATAAACCTCTGTGGTTTCCTTTGTGTTTAACTAGGCCCACGCTTTTATCTATGACCTTAGGTGATTTACGTAACTTATGACCCAACATAAATATTAGAATGCCGCAGACAATAAAGAATAAAAAGTTTTGCCAGTTGTAATTCTTGTTAAGAGTTAAATCTGGGACTTTATACTTATTATCCTTATTCAGAAAAAAGAGAAGACTTTGTAGATAATTCTGGATTGCACTTGAATATTCCCTTTGGCTTAAGGATGGTATGGTCACTTGAACCAAATGATTAACTTCTTCTTCTGATAATTCTAGTGTCATCGCCGAGTTGGGAGCGATTTTAAATTGTCTATCGCTTAGGGACAGAAGAAATAAAAGGCCTCTTTGGCCGGTATTCTTTTGGTTTGCAAGAATCTCTTGTGTCTTCTCTTCAATTGATTTCCCTTCCAAAGAGGGAATGAGATAGAACTGAATATTGATATTCTCTTCAACTTGAAGACGTTCTAAGAAGTAATTGAGTTTAAACTCCTGACCAAAGGGAAGGAGCTTAACTTGATCTTGAACTCGATCAGTAGGCCACTTGAGTTTTTGATACCAAGTATTGGCAAAAATGTAATGGCTAGAAATAAGGGAAATGAGAATGATGAGACCCTTCATCAAAGCTCCTTGTATCAGTAATATTACACAATATTAGCTGATTAGAGGGGCTATTCAAAGGGCCAGATTCACTTTAAAGACACTGTAAACCAGTCGGACTTTCTGCTGCAAGATTGCTGTCGAGCAACTGATCAACTTGAAGCCAGTAACAGGATTCTAGCTCATCTAGCTCTTCTTTTAATGTGGCCATATTATCTGCCTGATCTTTAATAGTGCTAAGAATTTCTATCATTTTCTTTAGTGTTACTTTTTCTTTGTAGTTTTCAAACATTTTAAAAGCAGCAAAGAACCCTAAGGCCAAAGATACTATTAAGGCCGCATTAAGAGTCCATCTCATTATCTTCTTTTCACTTGGAAATAACTGCGCCATAAGCCTACGCTTAAATGCTTGACCCTTTGTTGATTTGTTCATTACGGAGATGGTGATAGATGAGATAATAAGGCCACCAATTGAGCCAATACCACGGCGTAGTTGAGTGTTATCGCTATCATTTATGGAGCCTATTTCATCATTAATTTGCTCTTCAACTTTTATCAACTCAAAGCTATTTTCAGGGTCCATTAACCTGCCGTTTAAGCGATTTGCAGGTTCTACGGCCTGTTCATCATTTTCGATAATAAGGGCCAATTCGTTAATGAGTAAATCGTCTTCGGATAATTCTCCTGTCTGACCATTTTCTAATTTGGTTTGAATTCTCTTTCCTTGGAGTATTAACCCCTGTATTTCTCTTAAGCTCTGAAGATTTTTCTTCTTGTTAAAAATAATCGTTTCTTTTGACTTTATCAGTTGGCAGACTTGCTCAGGTAATGGATCTGGTAAACGACAGCCCTCAAAGTTGGCATGAACATTTATAAGTCCAAAAATGGAAGTCATGATTAGGGTCTTCTTAATGGTGTCTTTCATCTGATTTTGCCTTTGTTTACTTGTCCCTATTAAATATGCAAGAAGGGTTCCAAATTTAAACCAATATATTAGCGGTAAGTGGCTGAATTCTCGTGCACTGCCGTTTAAAAATTAAACACTTAACTCCATTTCATTCATTTCTTTTTAATTTTATGCCGATAAGCTTAACGATGATTCAAGGGCTTAGTTTTATCCTATTTTTTAGCATCATTTTCACTCATAAAGTGTTGCAGCAAGACTCAATGGAGGGTGCTTTTTCATGGCGCCGTCCTTCCTCAGAAAGACTAAATTGCTATCAGGAAATGAAGGACATTCAGGTTATTAATGATCCAAAAAAGAAGACACATTTCTGGAGGAAGTTTATTGGACTTCCTGCTGAGCGTTTCAATTATCAAAAGTATGATGAATTTGTGACTGAGTATAACGCTCGTGAGGGAGATGATCTCTTCTCTAGTATTGAGGAAACGCCTGAAAGCCTTCTCGCTCTAACAAGGGCAATTGGGAATCGTTATGTGCCACCAGAGAATATGCCAACTCTTAAGCTTAACCGCTTTAAAGAAGCGGCCCTTGAGGGCATAGTTAAAAGGTTTCAAGCAAAAGGTAGACTAGAAGTAGCGCAGATAGAGAACCTAACTCGAGAGCTCTATATGACGGCCTATGGACCTGAGGTAAAATTAAAAAACTTCTTTAAAGGGAGTGAGGCGAGAGATGAGATTATCTTAAGAGTCGTTCAGCAAGATCTTCTTTCTCGAGGACTGTTAAGAGTTTTCTCTGATTATAGAATAAGTAAAAATACTCCTTCTTTTATACAGAAGTTCCGTCAAACTAAATTGGGTAAGGCAGCTTTGACTGGAATCTTTAACCTTCCTATGTATGCTGGCTGGCCTCCTTTATGGTTACCAGACTTTAAACCGCTAAAACTAACTGATGAATTAGCTGATGAGGTACTTGATAAAGGCCTTACGGATAATGTTTTGAGACGTCTGGATATGAGTTTTAGTAGCGATTTAGTGACAAGACTTAGGTATGACATCTTAAGGTCCTATTACTTAAAAGGCATCATGGTATACGTGAGTCTCGCAGGGCTATATGACTTCTACCAACTTAATAAAGGTTTAGATGACGAGAGTGAAATTCTTCAAAATGCTACGGCCGAAGTTGTTAGTATTTTAGATAGTGCTGCCGATTTAGAACAAAGTGGTATTGATATCTTTACATCTCAAGGCATAGAAGAAGGCAAGAGCTTTTGTGAGGCCATTCATTCATGCCTTGGAACACTGGGGACAACTCTTTCTGAGTCTTCCCCTGATCAACTAAAAACTTGTTGCTCTATTATGGATCCTGACAATCGTTGCAAGAATTTGTAGGCTTATGAGAATAAGGTAACATCATTCCTGGAAAACTTTGATCATAGCGGTTCTCAAAAGGTATTAACCCTTTTTCTCTTGATATGTATTTTTCAAAAGCATCACCAACTGTAATTGTTCCAAGCTCTCTAACAACTAAGAGTGTATCTTTTGACTCATAATCATCCCAAACAATGTTAAAATTTTGTTGTCCACGAATAACTTGGTTTCTATTGCTATCACCTTTTAAGTTACCATCGCTGATAATTCCATGACTCTCAAGATTAGTGTCTCCAATGAAGAACCATGTTTCTTCAACTCGTTTCATCGTTGAGTCGTTTCGACAAAAATTGTAAGCAAGGGCCACTCTTGTTTTTGATCGCAGAGTAACACAATCACGCTTTTTAACAGTGAACTCTAGTGTTAAAGAGTTATAGGTAAGATCGATAACATCTCGTTGTGTATAATTTCTATTAAAGGCGGCCCTCATTTCTGCGGTATTTTTAACTTTATAAGTTTCCTCTACTCTTGACCTTCTTTCAGAGGATCCTACAAACAACATGCTTGGTCCCTCTAGACCATAAGAGAGGCTGTTCTCAATTGATTCTGCTTTTCTCTCACCCCAGTTGATACTAGAGCGGTCTCCGTAGGCGGCGAAGAAGGCATTTCCACGGTGAATTTTCCCTTCCTCATCAGACTTAAAGCGAGGGGCGATATAGTCAAAATCTATACCATCAACATTTACTTTTTCTTTCTTTCCATAAAGTTCTTCTACAAAGCTCATGGGCACAAGTTCTATATGTCTCGCCGGATTATCTATACAATCTTTAAAATTTTGACCACCAAGCTCGCTTTCTTGGTTACCTAAGAGCAAAGTCTTTCTTTCATTCATCTCTGGTAATTCATAGAAAAGCCTACAGAAGCGGTTTAAATAACCCTTTGGTGTTTCACCTGTATTTGTAGAAAGTGTTCTGAAATCATTTCTTGTAATTTTAGTTTTGTAGTTATTTACAATAGTTTCTTCTATCCCTTCCCAGTTTGCTTTTCCTAGAGGCGGTTGTTGATTAAAAGATTCATAATTGCCAGATATAAGCTTAAATGAATCATTCGAAAGTTGGCCAATTCGCTGAATCTCTTGGCGATAAGTATCAAGTGGCCCTTCACTCATATTTTTTTCGTAGCGGAATAGTTGCTCATGATGACCTGGAACCTTAAAGTTAAATTGGAGATCTTTGGCGATCTTATTTTTAAGTTCATCGGACAAATGTCCTGTATCCAAAGATGTATTTAAGTTTGCACCTTGGGCCATTGCAAAGAAAGGCACCATAATCTGGGTTTTGGCGAGGTTTAAGCCTTCTTTAGGAGTTACCTCGATCCATAACATATTCTTAAAGCTTAGAAAGAGAGTCTCACTTAAGTGAAAGGGAAGGTTTATGTCCCCAGCAACAAGGCCGTTTGAATTGATTTTAAGGTCACTTTGCGCACTTGTAACATAATCCCATTCTTCCTCATTAAAGGCATAGTAGTTAACTTCAGAATGCTTAGGTGAGAGTACAACCACTTTTACGTTGAATTCACCCTGATATAAGTTTTTATGACTCTCAACTTCTTGATAAGTTGATCCTCTGTAGAACTTTGGTTCAAATTGAATATTGTAACGCTTTTGTAGGGTTAGGTTTAAGTTTTGGTTCAATCTAAAGCCACTTCTTAATAAACCATCATTTTTATAATAAAACTTTGATATCGCTAGTTTTGGTGGCAAGCACTCAATTTGTGGTGGTTGAATTGTTTGGTTTAAATCGTAGTATAAATCACTGTTATTAAACGGGTTAATTGCGACCTTGCCTTTAGTTGTTAGACCTTCATAGCGACCCTCAAGGATCTCTATATCATAATCAATTTGATAGAATTTTTCGCACCCGAGGTAGTCATATGTTAGGTAAACAAAACTTTGAAAACAACCATCTGTATTAGTAATGGATTCTCGATTCTCTTCAGAGTCACTAATTTGATTTTGAAATGCCTTTAAGCGCACTTTCGTCTGCGGCAGTGGATTATTGGCCTGACCTGATAACGTATCAACTAAGCATAACTCAACGGGCATTCTGCGAATTCTTGCCGTCGTTGCCTGGAGGTTATCTGCTAATAAAACTCCTGAAGACACATTCATGCGCGAAATTCTAATTCCAAATGATTCTTGGTTATCTTCTCCAGGTATCATTTCACTTTTTTCTTCTTCAGAAGCTAATATTACCTCTGACTTTAGAGGAGATGAAACTAACTCAATTGGGTAATTACTAATAGGCTCTAGGGTTCCTTCTGCACTTCCTTGAAGGCTGGCCAGGGGAAGAATTCCTTGATGATTAGAATTCTCATTATGACCGATTGTTAGCGGAAGGCCTATTGGATGAATAGATATATGCATGTAGAAACGTGAATCAGGGTGGTGCTGATAACCTCGTCCAATGAAAAATTTCACATTCTCTTGGATCTGTCCTGCCTGCGGCAAAACTTCCATCTCACTTTCTGATAGCTTTTGGTAGCTACCACTTCTTTCTTCAATAAGAGCTATTTTTACTTGATAATGACCTTTCTCTAATTTTAAGGAACGTGGATTTCCTTGGAGACTTAATCTTCTAATATCTAGGTTAGCATTTAGCCTAAAGTCATAATAAGCTGTTGAGCTATCTCTGTCGTAGCCACTATTGAAGTAACTAATATTGATATTCTTAAAGAGAAAAGACTCTTCATTAAGCGAGGTTTTAGCTGCAATATTTTCCTGGGGTAGTTCATCGAAGCGCTCATCATATACAACTTCTGTTAGGCTTTGTGCCCACGGGTTAACCATTAAGTTGATGAGGTAATTTCCTTCATGGCCTTTAAGACCTTCAATATGGACCGGATATTTTATTAGTGATTCTTGAGAAAAGTAAGCAAAGTCAAAGTCATCATTCCAGCTTAAACAACCAGCAGAGTTTGTTTCTCTTTCTACTTCTTGAAGTGGGGTTTTAACTTTAATTTTTTGGTTTTGTACTGGTACTTGTAGAGTGATGTCATTTAAACATGCTCTGAAAGTAATGCTTTTTGTTTGTGGAAGTTCTGACCAGTGGGAGTTTCCACCAATACTTAAGTCGTCGATTTTTGCCGCAGTAACGACGGTTACATCAAAGCTAGCTGTCGAGGCCAGCTCTGACTTATCTTGAACATCACTTGAGCATGAGATTAGGCACACTGATAGCAGGATGTTTAAAAACACCAAAATATTCTGTCTTAAATTTAAGAAATTAAAGGTACTCCCCATAATTCTCCCCGTCTATTCCATGTGATGTAGTTAAAAGTTGCAAAACTTAGGCCATGGAATAGATAGGCATATTAAGGACTTAAATAGGGAAGGGGGTTTATAAGTGTCTAAACTTTAGACAGGTTGTACTATTTGATTTAAATGCGACCTGGACGATCATGGTGACTGAGAAGTACTTGGATATCTCTAACAGTTAGATTTTTAACGATTTCTCTTTCTTCAGTGAGTAAGAGAGTTGCTTTTGCAATGGTTTCTTGAATGGCGGCAGCTATCTCTACTGTTGGCATATAATAGAGTGACTCGTCGCTATCTGACAGAAAGGTGAGAACTTTGTTGATAATGTCTTTTCTCTTTCTGTGCTCTAGCTGTTTAAGCTCTTTTTCACTACTCATTTATCTATCTTATTAGGTCCTCTATAGAGGAGCAAGTACTGTCTAATTAGTTTCTTCAAGTCTTTCGTTGAGTTTGTTTAATGTTTTCTTCCATGAAGAGTTTTTATTTTTCTTTGATCTTTGAAGGGTAGATTTTCCATATTCGTTAGAACCTTGGTCATTACCATCTTGATTAGTAATTGTTTTGCCCTTAAATTCTTTCATAAATGGTCTAAAATACTTCATGGGGTCTTTATCGTCAGATTTTAAGTACTTTATCTCTTTTTTGCTTAAAGGCCTATCCTCGCTTTTTAAAAGAGTACCATCTCTTTTTAAGAAGGAAATGTACTGGCCGCCTGCTTCTTGGTTTAGAGTGATATCTGTCAACTTATCGTAGACTTGGGTTTTCCCACTAAGTGTCGCGACATGAGACACTTGAATACCTGAGACTTGGGTATACATATTAGCGAGAATTCTTGTCCCCCTTACCCCCATGGCAACAGTGCCAACTTTAATTTTAAGAGAATTTTCTTCTTTGGCCTTTACTTTAAAGTGGGCCCTCATTTTTCCTCTTATAAGGTTGAATGTGGCCTTCCTATCTTCCTTGGATTTGTATTGCCACTTTTCAAAGGCCAGTGTGGTATCAGGCCCTGCGGTCATTAAAGTCTTATCAACCATCTCAATTTTTACAAGGGATTTTGATTGAGTTTTAATGGTGTCATTAGGATAAATCTTCGCGCCCTTTTTTAATAAAACATCTTGGCCATCCCTTTGACCGATCGCTTTGCCTTTTAGCAAAATTACTTTTCCTAAATATTTGGGGATGATGGATTTACTATCTTTGTCATAGGTAAAATCATCTTTATTTTTTTGAGAATATATAGAATTTACATATAGCAAAGATAAACAAACTAGTAGTGTTTTCAATAAAAAATCCTCGTTTTAGACCCTTATCTCTCTCTGCTATTATCTGCCTTAATAAATTTCACTTCAATAGGGTAGAAGTGTCTTATAATGCCCACCAAGCCAGTTGGGTATTTCGCTTTTGTAGGACTTCTTAAACATTCTGTCGCTTGGTCCACCAGGTATACTACTGAAAACACAGTTATTTCCCATATCTGTAACCATTCGATATGAAGGGCCAAAACTGGAGAGTGTTCCTCTGTCGCGATAAATATTTCCTTGGTGGACAGTTGCCCTACACCCTTTTAGAAAATGTGGTCCTTCGTTACATGGAAACCATGACGGTGTATTTTTACCAAAAAGTATATGAGAGAACATAAAGGTATTAACATCACCCCATTTTTCGCATTTTGCCATGGGAAAAAGAGTCAATGTTTTATCAAGACAAACTTTAATAAATTCATTTCGTAACTTTAAGACATCAATATCCATGTCCTGATCATTTATTGAAGAGTCAAACCACAGACTATCTTGATGTTCTGGATTTAAAAGAATTCTATCAAAAAGCCCATAATAGTCTGTCAGTAGGGTAGTATTAGCTCTCATTGTTTGCCATGCTTGAGGGCCCCATACAGGAGCAATAAGACCTTCGTAGCAATTGCTTAAAAATTTCTCAAAAAGAAAAGCGCCTCTACTCTCCTTGTCGTACTTAAAATCCCATTGGGAAAGAATTCTACCTGAAGGTGTATCAGGTATAATTGGTTTAAGCACTTCCATAAAGAGTGAAGCTTGTTCACTATAAACATCATTTTGTAGAGTTTTACATTTAACAACAGAGGTTTTCCCCTTGCTTTGAATCTGTTTTAAAATTCGCTGATAACGGTAGTCTGCCAGAGGTAAATTAATACTCATACTATTTTGCTTACCGAGAAATTCTTTAAATACATCGTTGTTTGCCGTTATTAAATAACCACACTCTGGGTTTAAATTTTGTAAAAGGTTTTCTTTCTTATGGCCTTTTTTCCATGCCTTTTGCCTATCCCAACCAGCTTGTGGATAGAGGCCTTGGTGGCTTCGATCTGGAAGATAGCCAGACTGTTGGTAGCCAATACTTCCTTCATTGTCGGCAAATAACCAGTTAGCACTCATGAAAAGATTCTTAACAATCTCACAGGCCTCTTGTGTTTTGCTACAATTACTTAAAAGCCTTAAGCACTCGATGGCCTCGGCGCCGCCACTTGTATGACCACTCCATGACCTAGTTAGATAGTAACCATCCTTAAGGAGGTTATTATTAAGAATGCATGTTTCAGGTACCTCTAAGGGTCCTTTTTCACTTTCGTAAACCCTGACTTTATCGTTGGGTCCCTTTAGAGGACTAATGACTTCTTCTCGACAACTTAAGCCCACCCAGTTGTCTTCTTCCTTTAGTTTTCCATCTTTGATTTCTTCAACGAAGTAATCGATGGTGTCCATGTAACCATAAGTGAAGCTGAACGATAGGTTCTTATTGCGACCCATAATGAAACCTGGGACCCCTGGCATAGTTATACCAGTTTTATAGTTGTCTCTTTGGTTCCAAACAAACTCAAACCATAAGGAAGGCAGTCGATTTATCTCGAGATGTGGATCAGCGGCCATTAGAGGAGTATTGGTTTCGCTCAATTTATTCGCCACAACCCAATTATTTGAATTTTTTAACTTGGGCAGGCCCATAAGGTATTCATTTTGAGGAATGGGGGAGTGATCAAAATTTGTTTTTTGAAGGCATAATATAAGATCCTCTAGGCCCTCCTGATCAATTCCTGGTAATAAACTTTTAAAGTAAGTTGGAGATATTCCCTGTGCCAAGCTCATCGCCAAGAATTTTTCGAAATCTTGTTGGGTTTGGGCGAGACCTAGGTAGGCCATTACCTTCATTAAAGCAATCGAGTCAGCTGGCTGCCATGGTTTCTTTGGATAGGGAAATAATTTAACTTCCCATGGAGTATTAACCTTTCTACTTTTATTAAGCCCTTCACAATAACTCTCGAGGAACTCTCGGTCCTTTTCTTTAAGGTGAATGACTTCTTTTCTTGCCTGATAATAAAAGCCCATTTTTAACATGAACCTATCGGTTTCAATTGTTTCAGGATCATTTTTTATCCATTCACTTAATTTACCCCGAATGATTGTTTGAAGAAGTGCAACCTGCAAGCCTCTTTCTTTTCCATGGGCATAGCCAAGTGAAAAAGCAAAGGCATTATCTCCTTCGCCTTTAAAGTGAGTGACCATGTTATTGTCATAGGACATCTCCAGGGTTTGACCTGAAAAGGGGATATCTTTAATTTTTTTTAGTGAGACTCTTTCCATTTATTTTCTTTTTTCCAAAACCATTTTATCAACTTCAGCAAGACCTTCTCTTACAACTTTTTCACAATGGTCCTTAAGGGCGTTTACTTCATTGAGTTCACCTTCAATTTTAATAGGGTCATAGACTTTTACGACGACTGGATTGTAACTGAGGCTATTCATATTTAATTGTTGAGCATAACTACTAATAACTACTGGAATGATGGGGAAACCTGTTTGTACTGCTAAATGAAAAGCCCCTTTTTTAAAAGGAAGTAGGCCTTTTCCACGACTTCTTGTTCCCTCTGGCATGATCCAAACTTTCATGCCTTTATTCTTCATCTGCTTTGCCGCTTGATTCATGGTACCCATGGCCTTTTTCTTTCTTTTCCGATCGATAAGAATTTGACCTGAGAGCCAATAAGCTTGGCCAAAAAAGGGAAATAGACGAATAATTTTTTTCCCCATACTGACTGTATTATGGGGAACAATTCCACCTATAATAAAGAGGTCAAAGTTATCCTGGTGATTAGATATAATTACTGCCGGTCCTTCGATGTTATCAAACTTATCGCTATCAATAAAAAAAGGCTTCAAGCCTCCTATTGGGAGCACTCCAAAGGCGAGGGCCCGACCTAGATAATAGGTGTTGTCCGGGTTAAAAGGCCGAAGTAAGCAACCAAAGAAACCTAATGTTGATACAAGCACAACATGAACTGCAGCGAGGGAGATTCGAATGATCTTAATTATAATAAGACTCCTGTGAATGTTTATTAATTCCTGTATATTTTAAACTTAGCGGTGAAGATGTGCCAATATTCTCCGAGGTGTTCTCATTTAAAACTTCCAGGGCAAGGCCTTGGGTTTCAATGTAGGTTTGAGTAACTTTGGCATCACTATGGCCTAGGTAGTCTCTGACAAATAAAAGATCCCTTGTTTTGTAATATAGGCGGGTGGCACAGGCCTTTCTTAGACTGTGGGGACTTAGGTTTTGAGGAACTCCTGCCTTTTTGAAAATTTTCTTCACTTTTTTAAAGGCAGCGCGTCTTGAAATTGCTCTTCCCGGAATTCTTCCAGAAAAGAGAAAGGGAGCTTGATCTTTATAGTTTTCACTTTGAAGCCAATTTGAAGTGAGATTCTCCCACTGCATACAGCAAACACCTTTATCTTGAAGAAAGAGCTCATGTCGCTTGCCACCTTTTCTAAAAAGGGTAAGGACATTGGTATGAGTATTTAATTGATTCACTCTTAGTGTGCGGGCCTCACTTAAACGCAATCCACCCCAATACATAAGGTACAAAAGAAGACGATCTTGGCCCTTGAGAGGAACTTCTAGGATGTTTTTCCAGTGAACTTCACGTAGAAGTGGTGTGTGCAATAGGTCTTCGTCTTTCAAGCGAATTGAATGGAGCTTCTCAAGCACGGGTCCTTGGCGAAAACCCCAGTGAAGAATGTGTTTTCTTGGGTGTTTGTCCTTTAAGAAAGCGTAGAAATTCTTAATTGTTGATAAGTGTCGTTTTCTAGAATTTACAGCTAAAGGCGCCTGTAAAAGAGTGACATTATAGGGAGCCGAAAAAAAAGTATCTCTCTTTGAAAGTGATGATGGATATTTCAAAAAATCAAAATAATTAGAGATATCTTGAGGCCTCACTTTGGAGAGCTGGGTTAATTTGTTTATATTACACCAGTTGATGAAGAGTTTTAGGTCGCGTCCATAAGAATCTAGAGTCGCAGGTGATCGGTTCACCTGCTCAAGATAGAGCATGAAGTCTTTGAAGAACTCTTGTGAACTTGGACCTTTGTAAAACATCCGGATCGCCTGGATAATAGTTTAAAGTCTGTGTTTGGACCCATAATTTACATTATGGGTACTAAAAGTAGTGTAAGTTATTGAATTCATATTGCACTACGCAGTGTATTATGCAATTGGCATTTTTTAAGGGATTTAGAGGCAAAGGCCTAGTCGAGGTATGCGAAAAATAAAATTAATTAAATTCAAATGGAAATTTTATGGAGAAATTTACTTTCTTTGTGTCTGATTGAAAGGCATTGAATTTAATTGGTGAAGAATCAACGTAGTTGATAAAGGCCGTCACCTTATCGTCATTTTTATCATAAGGGTCTGCGTATTTTAACTCAACACTGTAACCTTCATGATTGTTATGGGAGAAAAAAGAACTATTGTAAAATGCCGGTGAGGAATCAGACTCATTTCTAAACATTAAAAAAGATGGCTGCCAATTACCAAGAATGAGAGAGCTTTTTACAGCATATCCCTTGTTTCGCGTTTCTGGAGCCTTGTCGTTATAGAGATATTGTCCCCAGAACTTGATGCCAAAATCATCACTAAAATGGGTTCTTATGGCCGAGGATCCAGTATAGCCAGAGTATCGATATAAGAAATCACTATTGAGCTGAGATCCACCACTCACGCTATTTCCTAGGAATTGGGATTGAAATGCAGCTCCCGTACTAAGAGAGTCATAGCTCCAGCGGCCCGCATTGGCGTAAAAGGCGAAGAGATCACCATCAAAGTCTAGGCCTACTGTTTCCATAAGAAAGCTCGGCGTACCATCTTCTACAATCCCAATTCTTTGAGTCAGGTTTAAGTTATTTGGTATTGCCTGTTGCATACGGAAAAAGATTTTATGATTTTCACTAAATTTGTAAAATAATTCTTCCTGTGCGCCAAGAAAAGCTGTTCTAGTTAAAAGTAAGGGAGCGAAGTAATCACGCTGATTAATGGCCCCTGCTTTAAATTGAAAGAAACTAAGCGGACTCCATTTAATAAACGCCCTTTTGAGGCGTACCTGTCTACGTGGGGCATATTCATCAACAATAAAAGAGTTGTTAGAGCCTGACTCCATCGTCACACCGGTAGACACGTCTAGCTCAAGAGAAGCGGGTAGAGTTGTCTTCAGGTTTATATAACCAGTTATTCCAAAAACACGAGCTTCAACTTGTTTGTTATCAACATAGTTTCCACCAAGACTAAGCTGACCAGATACATCGGTTTCTTTGAGTAAATTATAGGCCGTTGCTGGTAAGCTTAATACTGAACAAGTCGCAGCTAATACAATATTTTTAATATTTGAACTCATGGTCTTCTCGCTCTAACAGTTGTCTTACTATTGTTAACTCAAGTTAAGTTTTCTACAACCTGATTTTTTTTCCGTTTCAAGTGTTTTAATTACTCTGATGGGTCATAATAGGTAAAAGAAATTTCATAAGGCCAAATAATGATCGATATTAAGGGTGTAAGCAAGTCCTTTGACGGACAAGCCGTGATAAATCATTTTGATTTAACTATTGAGAGAGGGGAAATTCACGTTCTCTTAGGCGCTAGTGGCTCTGGAAAAACAACTCTCCTTAGGATGATTGGCGGTTTAACCGAACCTGATACTGGTGAGATCTCTCTTCAAGGAAGTAATATAAATCTCTTAGAAGCGCGAGAAAGAACCACACATATGGCCTATATTACTCAGGAGGGAGGACTTTTTCCTCACCTGTGCGCCGAGGATAATATCCTACTTCCTGCAAAGGTGCGTGGACTAGATAAATTACAAATACAAAAAAAACTTTCTAAATTGGCCATGATGGTTGATTTGGACCTCTCCTTTCTAGAAAAGTTTCCTCACGAACTTAGTGGTGGTCAAAGACAGAGAGTATCTCTCATGCGTGGTCTAATACTAGATCCCGAGATTGTACTCTTGGATGAACCCTTAAGCGCACTTGATCCAATTGTTAGGGCCTCTCTTCAAAGAGAGCTGCGTAGCATCTTTAAGGAACTAGATAAAACAGTCGTTATGGTTACCCACGACATTCAAGAAGCTGCATTCCTAGGTGATAGAATTACCCTCCTTAATGAAGGGCGAGTGGTGCAAACATCGAGTTTTAAGGAACTTTATCACAATCCTTTGGATCCATTTGTTCATGAGTTTTTAAGGGCCCAGATTCCTATGGAGATCAGCTTGTGAAATTTTTAATCTCTTCTTTAATTATAATTCTGTGTTCCTCTTCGTTTGCCCAAGAAAAAGTGGTTAAGGTTGGTTCAAAAGTTTTCACTGAAGGTTATATCTTGGCAGAACTTGTGTCACAGATTATTGAGGATACAGGAGAGGCTCGGGTGGAGCGAAAATTTGGTCTTGGAGGCTCTGGGATTATATTTAATGCCTTGAAGGAAGATGAAATTGATATTTATCCGGCCTACACTGGAACAATTAGAGAAGCTATTTTGAATGACACCCTCATTGTTGATGAAAATGAGCTCAGAAAAATATTGCTTAAGAAATACGATATGCTCATGTCTTCTTCACTTGGTTTTAACAATACATATGCTTTAGCTCTGAATGAAGCTGGTGCTAAAAAATATAAAATAAAAAATCTCTCAGACCTTAAGGAATTTTCAGATCTAAAAACTGTATTTACTCACGAGTTTATTAGAAGGGGGGATGGCCTTAAGGCGCTTGAACGTCATTATGGTTTTACTTTTAAGCATCCTACTGCCATGGAGCACGCATTGGCCTTTGAGGCCTTAAAAAATGGCAAGGTCGATCTCATGGAAGTCTATTCTACCGATGCCAAGATTAAGCGCTATAATTTATTTCTTTTAGATGACGATAAAAATTTCTTCTCGCAATACTTAGCAACCTTACTCTCTAAGAAAAATTTTCCAGAAAGGTTCCCAAAGAGTTGGGCCGCACTAGAAGAAAAGCTATTTGGAAAAATAAATGAAAAAATGATGATTGAGCTGAATTCTCTGGTTGAACTACAAGGATATAGCTTTCATCAAGCTGCCGCTGTTTTTCTTGGTAAGGAATCATTGCAAAATCAGGGAATTCCTTTAAAGAAAATTCTTCGCCTAACTGGAGAACACATAAAATTGGTTTTTGTGGCGCTCTTTTTCTCTATTCTCTTTGGAGTGCCCCTTGGCATACTGGCGACGAAGTCGCGTTTATTAGCACAATTTTCCTTGATCGGTACTGGTCTTCTACAGACAATTCCATCTTTAGCACTTCTGTGTTTTCTTATTCCTGTTTTTGGTATTGGGACGCAGCCTGCTTATATGGCGCTTTTTCTTTATGGACTACTGCCCATTGTTCGCAATACCTATACGGGTATAAGCCAAATTGATCCTGCTCTCGATGAGTCAGCAGACTTAATGGGACTGACTAAGAGGGAGAAGTTGCGCTTGATTCAACTTCCTTTGGCGAGCGTGAATATAATGGCAGGAATAAAGACGAGTGCCATTATAAATGTCGGCACAGCAACACTCGCAGCCTTTATTGGGGCAGGTGGCTTAGGCTCACTTATCGTGACAGGGCTTTCACTTAACAATAATAGTATTATTCTAACAGGTGCGATTCCAGCGGCCCTTTTGGCCAGCTTTCTTCATATATTATTTGAAGGAATCGATCGGGTAATTATTCCTAAAGGCATAAATAGATAAAATTGCGTTGATCTTAAATTGCTCGCTAACCTATGCCCAAACTAAATAAAAACTTAACTCCTGTTTTCTTATCCTAAACCGATTACTGTAAATGTATTAATTCAAAGGGAGGTTTGGTTTGTCTCAGATGTCAGTGGCAGAGCTTAAATATTTTAGGGATGAATTAGAGCGTATTGGCAATAAGCTTAAAGAAGAGAATATTCGAATACAAGATAGCTTTGATGACATTGGACCAGAAGGGTTTAGTAATATTTTAAATTTGTTCTTGGAACTGTCTGAGCTTGCAGGAGATCTAGGTGCTAAAGAATATAAAAGATACTTTGATGGTTTTGCAGAAGTAACGTCTTATTGCCTTAAAGTTAATAATGTACGCGCCCACAAAAAAGTGGCCATGATGAGTTTAGATTATCAAGCCTTACTCCAAGGACTTATTGATGGCTTCCAACAAGAAGATAAGATAAAAGCAATTGTAAAGGCCTTTGAGGTGCAAATTTTTAAGCAGGAGCGCTTAAAAAGAGGAGAGTTCTTTTCTCTCGTTAACGAAAAGTCACTTCGCGCCTAGATGCCGCACCGTATTTCATAGGCGTGAAATATTGTGGTAGAGTCCGTCCATGGATATGGTCCAAAAAGCTGTCAAGCCTCTATGGCTTAAGCTGACAAAGAAAACATTTAGTTGTCCGACCTGTGGCCAAAAGCTGCGGGTCCCTATAAGACCTGGTAAGTCTTTAAGGGTAAGTTGTTTTCATTGTCCTGGGCAGGTTATCCTAGATTTTCGCATTCCCTTCATTGAACTTTTCCGCTGGCAATCCGGTAAAAGTCTCAAATTAAACCTAGGGGATATTCATCATCGTTTTTGGAATATGCCTCTTCAGCAAAAAATCCATGTCTTTCTTTGGCTCTTCGTTATTACTATGATGCTCGATGGCCTCATCAGTCTTTTGTTTACATCTCTTTCCCAATTTTCCTCTGTCGAGTCACTTCCAGCAGTAGATTACACTATACGCACAATATAAATGTAATTTCGGGTGCTTATAAGTGGAAAAGGCTTCCTGTAAATGGATAGCTTGTGAGTAATACATGTATAATATTAAGGTCATACACCCATGACCGGGTAGAGAGGTAATGTTATGAGTGAAACCAATAAACTTGAAAATGATATTAAGATACCGGAACTCCAACATCGAAACTTTCGTGATGATGAGTTTTGGAAAAAAATTCCAGCTTGGTCTGGTGTCAAACGAGAAGAGTTTGCAGATCATAAGTGGCAAGTAAAAAACTCTATTCGAAAAATTAAACAGGTACAAGAAATTCTAGGACCATTGTGTACACCTGAATTAATGAGCGATTTAGAGGCCGGTCAAAAAATAACCCCCATGAATATTAGGATAACTCCTTATGTCTTTGCTTTAATTAATTGGGTAAAACCTTGGGACGACCCTCTTAGAAAACAGTTTCTTCCTCTAGGTTCTCAATTTCTAGATGATCATCCTTATTACGAATCAGATAGTTTAAGTGAGGACACTGATTCCCCTGTTTCGATGCTGACCCATCGCTACCCTGATAAGGTTCTCTTCCTCCCCACAACCATTTGCCCTGTATATTGTAGCTATTGTACAAGAAGTAGGCTTATCGGCGGCTCTACTGAGACTGTGGAAAAGGAAACCTATGGGGCCAATCAAAAGAAGTGGGATGATGCCTTTGAATATATTCTAAGAAACCCCTTGATTGAAGACGTGGTTATCTCGGGAGGGGATAGTTACATGCTGACTGCTCCCCAGCTAAAATATATTGGCGAGAGCTTACTTAAAATTCCTCATATCAGGAGAATCCGCTATGCTACAAAAGGTATTGCGATCTTTCCTCAAAAAATACTGACAGACGACGCTTGGTTGCAGGCCCTTACAGAAGTCCATGAGTTTGGTCGCTCTTATGGAAAACAAGTTGTCATTCATACTCACTTTAGTTCACCAAAAGAGATAACGAAGTGGAATCAATTGGCGATGGAGAGGTTATTCAGCCGAGGTATCATCGTTAGAAATCAGGCCGTTCTTCAGGCAGGTGTAAACGATACTGTGGACTCAATGGTTAAGCTTACCCGCCAAGTAGGTTTTATGAATATTCAGCCTTACTATGTGTATATGCATGACATGGTCCCAGGTTGTGAACATTTCAGGACAACCTTAAGAGAAGCTATTGAACTTGAAAAGGCCGTGCGTGGAACTACTGCAGGCTTTAATACTCCGACTTTCGTTTGTGATCTTCCAGGTGGAGGCGGAAAGCGCCATGTGGCCTCTTATGAATATTATGATGAAGAAAATGGCATATCAGTATGGAAAGCGCCTTACGTGAAGCCGGGTGCTGTTTTTACTTACTATGATCCAATTCATAAGTTATCACCTGAGGCGCAGAAGAGATGGCAGGATCCAAAGATGCGTGAAGCCATGGTGAAAGAGGCGATTAATAAGGTTTCCTAAAAAAGGAAACCTTTGAAGAACTCTAGACAGAGATCTGAACAGCTTTGCGATAATTCATTTTCTCTACTTTTTTAAAGCCTAGCTCATTTAAATAAATAATAAACTTCTCTTTTTCCTCATTCTCACCATGAATGAGGAAAATAGAAGTTCTTTCCTTACTATTGGCCGCAATCTCTAACCATTTACTTAATTGCTTTTGATCAGCATGGGCGGAAAGCTGGTGAGTCTGTATAATCTGGCAATTAACTTTGATACTTTCTTGTTCATAAGAGAACTCACGCTCTCCTGATGCTAGTCTGTTACCCAGAGTGTCCTCACCCATATAACCTGGTAGGAAAACGATATTATCTTTATCAAGGGCCAATCGAGAGAAGTGCTTAAGAACTTTCCCTCCCGTCATCATTCCGCTTGAAGTAAGGATGATATGGGCCTCAGGGAAACTTTCTAGTTTATCTGCCTCCCACTTCTCATCTACCTCGGTAACATCTGTAAATGCTGTATTGTATTCCTCTTTAGTCAGTTTCAGCCATTCATGGTGTTTTTCAAATACTTTATTAACTTTTAGTCCCATAGGGGAGTCCATGAAAATAGGCACTTTTAATTGTGGGTTTTTTTCAAAAAAGTCATGAAAGAGCTTAACAAGCATTTGGCTTCTGGCCACGGTAAATGCTGGGATAAGAAGTACACAACCTGTTTTGATTATATGTTTGAGCATTTGGGGCAGAAGTTTTTCAACTTCTCCTGATACATGCTGGTGACCACCGTAAGTTGATTCAATAAAGATGCAGTCATGTCCGCCTTCAATCACAGGTGGTCTCATGATTTGATCATCATCTCGACCTAAATCACCGCTAAAAAGAATCTTTTGGTCTGCTACTTCTAGCGAGGCACTAACGGCGCCTGGTATGTGACCGGCGGGAAAGAGACGAAATTTTAGATTTTTATGATGATTTATTTCGTGAGGTTCTACGACCTTTATGAGATTCAAAACTCTCTCAACATCAGCATGTCGATATAGCGGTTCTACGTGTTGAGATTTTTTGTTCGTTTTCTTGTTGTGACTGTTCGCATTTCCTTGTTGGATCTTCGCCGAATCAGTAAGGATTATAGCTGCAAGGTCTTTAGTTGCCTCCGTTGCATATATAGGCTTTGAGTAACCTTTTTTGGCATAAAGAGGTAAAAGGCCACAGTGATCAAGGTGGGCGTGAGTAAGAATAATGGCTTCGATGGATAGTATCTCAAAAGGAAGGTTTGATATGTTCTTATGGAGCTTTAAATCTGCTCCTTGAAAAAGACCTGAATCAATTAAATAATTTTCTTGCTCTATTTTAATAAGATGACAAGAACCTGTAACGGTATCTGCTCCACCAAAAGATTCAACACTAATATTCATTTAAGACTTCCCTGGGTTACATTTTCAATTTCATTTAAAACCCTTTTTATACGAGTTGTTTCAAGTCCAATGTCTTTTAAGACATTAGGGTTTTTCTTTACTTCTTTTGCCATTAAAATATCGCTTTCAATGAGCATTTTCTTTTCTCCTTTCTTTAGTGAGGAAAGACAAGTTACAGGATCAAGTCCATTCTCCCTGATGACGTCTTGTAAGGTATTTTGCGGGGGGAAATTTGCACCCCAAAGTCTAAGCCCTGCGCATGTAGAATACCTAATAGCATCCTCACTAAAGCTTGTATTAGAAACCAACCAGAAATCATCATAGAGGGCCTTGTCGGGCCCATCAAAAATATCAAGAGCTCTCGCCTTAATATAGAGGGCGATTTTTAGATCATTACTTCTTTCGTGTGAGCGATGAAATTTACATTCGATAAGAATTCTTTCTTCCAAGTTTTCTGCGATAACATCGACCTCATGATTGACGCACTTTCCAGGCACAACGATATTGGTTACCGCTTTAAACCCAATATTCTCTAATATTTTAGCCAGGTACTTTTCAAATATAAAGCCATCTGGGCCAAGCTCAAGCAAGGCCCTCTTTGTCCCGTAATAAGCTGATAAAGGTCGTGATATTTGACGCAATCTTCTAAAGGCTAAGTTATAAATGACCCTGGTTGGAATACCATCATGAATTTGACTCTTAATACTTTTGCATATGTCCTGAATTTGATCCTCTGTGGCCCCTGTGTATCTTAAGGACGTTATAAGTTTCTCTTCCGAAAATTCTTGGTTTTCCCCAGTAGACTTTTTTACTTGGATCATTTGCTTTTCCTGATATAGGTCATAGTTTTAGTGACTAAAACCGTCATATATAAACCTTACATTAATAAATGACCTTTAGTGGTTAGGCCATTACTGGCAAAGGATAGTATGAAAAAGATAATATTAACAATCGTATGTTTAACGGCCCTTTCTTCTCAAGCGAATACAAATTTCTTACCTACACTCATGATGAAGTACCCTCAGATTTCGGGAACTGAAATGGGTGATTGTATGACATGTCATACAATCAACAAATGGCAACGTAATGATTTTGGAAAAGACCTACAAGATTGGTTACGTAAAAACTATGTTGGTGAGCAATCAGATCCGACTCAAAGAACTTATAGTATGGAATTTATTCAAAGAGGACTTGAGAGTATTGAGGAAATCGATTCAGATGGTGATGGTGTTCTAAATTACGAAGAATTTAACAACCTTACTTACCCAGGCGATAATACTTCTTTCTAATGATTAAAAGTCTTGAAATATAGACCACCCAGACTTCATTAGTTTGGGTAAAATTGGTGAGTCACTACCTATAGCAATATAGTTAGTTGGCTCCCATTGATGACCTTTCATTTTTTCATTAGGGTCTTTTAGTTGTGGCCCCCAGAAACCTCTCTCAATTCTAAAAATTTTATATCCAACGGATTCTAATATTTTAAATGTTTCTGCCTGTGGATATTTATCAAATTCTTCAAATATAATTACCTGAGTTTTATCAGGTCCAAGGATGGGTAAGGCGCCTTTAAGTACACTGGCCTCGTGACCTTCCGTATCGATTTTGGCGACAATGACTTCACCGGTTCCGACATTTATATTTTGTTCTTTCATGTGATCAAGTAAGGAGAGTGTTCTCACTTTTATGCTAACTAGGTCTTTAGAGCTTTCATCTTTCTCTAGAGTGGCCAGTCCCGCATTGGTGTCGAAATCTTTTGGTAGGAAAAGCTCGGCCTCTCCTTCTTTTTCTGACAGTGCATAGGAGAATTGACGGCATCTGGAGTCATCACTGGTATTTTTCTCTAAGTATTCATAAATCTTTGGATGTGGTTCAAAAGAGTGGATATTTTTGATGTTCTTACTAGCAAGGGCAAGAGAAGAGAAATAACCTACATTGGCGCCAATATCGAGAAAAGTTGTCGCTTCTTTTTGGCAACGATAAATAATTTCACAAAGGGGTAATTCATCATAGCCAAGGGTGTTTAGGGCATTACCTATAGCTTCGTGTGGTTGAAAGTAAAGCTCTCTTCCCCATGGCATTCTCAAAGAATCAGATCCTAAATTATTTCCTGAGATTCTTTTTAATAGTTGAAGGGGGTTGAAGAAATATTCTGCTTTATTTAGCCTGTATAGAATTCCCATGATTATCCTTAAGCATTAACATTCGTGGCCTTCTTCTTGTCACTGGCGCGTTTTGCGGTAACATTTTGAAGGTTATCTAGCAGCTCGGGATGATTTTCGATTATTTGAATAAAGTCATCCTTTGAGAGACGGTAGAGGTCAGTATAGGTGTGTGCCCTTACGTTTGCGTTTCTCGTGGTCTCCTTCAAAAGCGCCGCTTCACCAAAGAATTGACCTTCGTGAAGCTGGGCCACTACGGAACCGTCTTCTAGAATTACTTCCACAACACCATGGCCGATAACAAACATTTCATCACCAAGTTCACCAATTCTTACAATAGTATCTCCAGGTGAATAATATTTTTGCTCTAGAGCACTAGCGACTTCTTTTAGACACGCTTGAGAACAAAATTTAAAAACAGGTAGGTTACGGATGAGTTTCATATTCATATAAACTTGTAATTCGAATTTTAAAGCTTGGGGAAGTTCAGAAATAATCTGAGTATCGTTATCACTTAGCCTTTTTGTATAGAGATGATTGTAGTAAGTGAATACTGCTGACTGTAGGCGATTAGGTATATGATAATACTTCATGAAGGTATTGAGTTCAGCAAACTTTTCTCTGGTCTGTTCCTTGTAGCGGGCAGACTCTGCAAATATTCTAGAAATATTACCGATAACAAAACCGTAAACACCAACTCCTAAAAACATCACAAACATAGTGTAAATACGGCCGATATTTGTCTTAGGAGTAATGTCCCCATATCCCACTGTTGTTAGGGTAGTCACAGTCCAATAGAAGCACTCAATATAATAAGTAATGCGATCTGCACCGGCCTCAAGAGGATGAATAATAATCCATATGCATGAAAACCAATGAATCAGGATTAGGGAACCAACACTCACTAATGTGATTTTTAACCAGCGAGGAATTAAAGGTAGTGAGTTGATAATATTTAAGAGTTTTACAACACGAATAAGCCTAACCATTCTCAATAGCTTCATGCCTCGAGAGGCACCACTAAAACCAAAAACAAAGAAAATGAAATCAAAGGGGATACAGGCCAAAACATCAATAATAGTTGTGACAATAAATTTCTCTTTTCCGATTTGTTGGGAAATCGGAAGTTTATTTTGTGCCTTGTAGGATTTAATTGAATAAACTAAATCTCCTATAAAAAGACAGGCAATAATAATATCGGCAACAACCTGCCATGTTTGGATGCGGGTATTGAAGGTAAAAGTCCAGGGCCCCTCTGCACCAGAAAAGACAATGGCACAGAATATCACTCCGTGCCAGATCGCTTCACCTTTTGTAAGTTGGCCTTTTTGCATTTTTTTACCTTTTATATCGTGCCTAAGTATCGGAATCTTCGCTAGTTTTCTTAGAACAATTTCCTTTAAACTCGGAATTGATAATTTTTCTTAATTTTAAGGTCAAGGGAATGTCAAAAGTGATGAGAGGTGCTTGACTGTTTAGGGTTAGAGATCACAATGGACAATTGAAATAGTTGATTGGCTTTGGAGGCCTTAAATATGAAACGTTGGATTCTCTTCTTCCTGACTAATTTACTTGTAACGATGACTCTATTGATCATCGCTAATGTCGTCATGTCTTATATGGGCGTAAGTTATGGCTCAAATACAGGCCTTTTTATTATGTGCTTTGCCCTTGGTATGGGCGGTGCTTTTGTTTCCCTTATGCTGTCACGTTGGATGGCGATTCGGACCATGGGCCTTCAGCCAGCGGCCAATGGCTCGGCGATTGTTCAAAAAGTTCATAGCATGGCGAGAAAGTCTGGGCTCACTCAACCACCAGAGGTCTATTTATATCAGTCTCCGGAGATCAATGCTTTTGCTACTGGTCCTAGCCGTAATAAATCATTAGTAGCAGTTTCAACTGGTCTTCTTGATAGCATGAACGAGGATGAGGTAGATGGTGTTTTGGCCCACGAGGTCAGCCATATCGCCAATGGGGATATGGTCACTATGACTCTAGTCCAGGGCATTGTGAATACTTTTGTAATGTTCTTCTCCTATATAGTCACTCAGATCGTTATGAATGCCATGAGAGGGGATGATGATGACAGAAGAGGAGGGGGTTTTGGTAACTTTTTTCTCTATCACATTATTCACAACGTAGTTTATATGGCCTTAAGTTTTTTAAGCTTGCCCCTTGTTATGTATGTAAGCCGTTGGCGAGAATATCGCGCCGATATTGGCTCTGCCCAGTTAGTTGGAAAAGCAAAAATGGTTGCGGCCTTAGAGAAACTTCAACAAAACTATGGTCAGACAGAGAGACACGAAAAATCCATTGAAGTTATGTCCATTAGCTCACGTGGGTCATTTACTGAATTGTTTAGCTCCCATCCCCCGCTTGAAAAGAGAATATCCGCTTTACGTACGGCCCGGGTCCCTTGAGGCCCGAAGAGGGCTATCCTGGCACCACTTAATAATTTGAGCGCTTGAGTCTTTCAATGGATTAAGATATGCCCTCGTTGAGAGCTTCTTATTTCCAAAACCTTTGGTCTCTGAAACTCTCCAACCTGCTTCTAACATAGACTTCCAAATGCCTTTAGTGGAAGAATAGGTACTCAATATACAATCAAGATCACTGACAGACTTGAGTTCTTCAAACCATTCGACTGTCCAAAGTGTAGGGTTTTTATTAGGTGAAAAAGGATCCTGATAAATGGCATTTACCTTTTCTCCTGGGGTGCTCCATAGGGGAATTGTTACTCTCGCATCCCCAATGAGAACTTTCATGATTTGGTCTTCTTGAGTAAGGCCTTTAAAATAAGTCAGACCGCTTTCAATGACCTTTTCAAAACTTTGAAGATATTGACCTTTGATAAGGTTTTCGAGCGCAAATGAGGCGAGTTTTTCATCAAGTTCAGTAGAAATAAAAGAAAGACCTTTAGGCGAAATACTTCTGCTCTTTAGAGCATCTATAGTAGCTGAATAACCAATCCCCGCTCCAAAACCTACCTCTAGTATTGTAAAGATATGCTGGGCCATTTGAGAGGCCTGAAGGCGTGAGGGGACTTCAGTGCCAAAAACATAGTTTTGAAGAGTCTCTTCAACTGCTCCAGAGGAAGAGTGACAAGTTTCGTCGAAATAATGACTAAAAATAGTCTGAGTCCCGTCGTCGGTTTTAACGAAAGTATAAGGGCCTAAAGAACCCAAAATAGTCTTCATATTAGATGAAATTGCCATTCTTTACCCTAAAGGCAGAGACGTAATCTGTCGATAAAGTGAGAAGATATGATGATATTAAGACCTATAATTTCTATTTTCGCTATTACGATTTCACTCCTTAGTGGGTGTGGCATTGATAAAACTTACCGAAAGACGGCGTCTCTCGGCTTTAGTGAGAACCTATTAGAGGGTGGTACGCCGCTTGATGATAGTGAAATGGCAGTGGCATTAAGGATTTGTTATGCCCTTCGATCTAAAAGGACGAAGTTTTTAGCGGAGATGTTAGAGAGTTCTTTTAACTTCACTTATCAAACTAAAAATTGTGAGGATCAAACCTCGACTCCTGTAAATCTTAATACAACACTTAGGCAGTTAATCATCGATGGTCCTATGAGCTATGAAGCACTAGGTGTTAATTTTACTTATATGAGAGAAGTGCAAACGGATATAAATGGAGAGTTGAGCCAGTTATGTTCTCAAATATTTAAAGGCGAGACTCCTCTAAACTTTAAAGAAATTAATAACGAGTACTATGAGTATATATTCACAAGTAGCATATATGACACAGTAGAGATTAATATTGGCGCAAAGCCTACACCTTCATCTGAATTTCTTCAGGTGAACCGGATGTTGCGTTTAGAAGTATTAACCAATCAGCAGTCATCCGGTGATTATCTCGGGCTCGTTGTTAAGAACTCTCGTTTCTTTCCCTGTGAAGGAACTAGTCGAGTTCGCTCTCAAGAACAAATTTTCATGGCCCCTTAAGTTCTGATTTCCCAATCTTTGTAGATTGCCTCAAGCCTCGGCTCAACCAAACGATGATAGCGTTTGAAAAGATCCACCCTCGATTCGTCTTTATTAGCATGGTCACAAAGAACACGAAGAGTTTCAGTGTAGCAAAGCGCCCAGCAGATAGTTTCAGCGTGAATCATTAGTTCTTCAAATCGCTCTTCTTGTTGCCATTTTTTAGGATCGAAGACATCTTTCCAGGCATCAGGTTTTAAACAACTTATAATTAATGAGACAAGATTCTTTTTGTAGCGGTAATGAACCGATTTATATTGAGATGACCATTCATTCTTAGCATTTAAAAATGCAGTAGAGGGATGATTCAAAAACATACCCGTGAAATACTTCTTAGGGTCACCCATCATTTCTTTCATTGTATCTTTTAAGGCCATCAATGCTTGTATTTGACTGGTGCCTTCATAAAGAAGTGGACCGAAGCTGTCGCGGTGATAGCGCTCTATTGGATATTCCTTAATAAATCCATAGCCACCAAGCACCTGGATCGCCTTTTTTGAGAGGTCCGTAAAGGCCTCGGTGCCATAGAACTTAACAAGTGGAGTTCTCTTACGTGTCCATTTGGATGCTTCTTTATAAAGCTTTTCCTCTTCTTGGTTTAGATCCAATGTATGAACCTTCTTATTATCTAGTTTAAGATAGATATCAAACCAACTCATAGTGTCGGCTATCAGAGCTCGAATAGCATCTCTCTCTGTTCCAAAGTCTTCAAGGTTTCGCTTCATTAGAGGAAGTTCAGAAATAGGTTTTCCAAATGCCACACGTTCTTTTGCATATTTTTCTGCGTAATCAAGGCACTCTTCAATTCCACCTAGGGCCTGTATACCAACAAGAATACGTGCTTCATTCATGAGGTGAAGCATATATTTAAAACCTTCGCCCTGTTTTCCAACAAGAGTACCGATAGTGTTGTCGTAATTAATAACTGTAGTAAAAGAGCCGTGCATGCCCATTTTTTCTTCCGTCTTTTCAACGGTAAAATTTAAGCCCTCTTTTCCTGGATGATTCTGTTTAACGAAGAACATGGAGATTCCATTAAGAGAATCTGGATCGCCTTTTACTTTTGCTAAAACAAAGGCCAGGCCACCACCACCATTAGTGATAAAGATTTTTTGGCCATTAAGAAGGTAAGTACCATCATCTTGTAAAAGCGCAGACGTTTTCATAGCTGAAAGATCACTGCCGCACTCCGGCTCAGTTAAGTTCATAGAACCACTAATCTCGCCATTAATAATTTGAGGAATATATTCTTCAGAAACTTCAGAGGGACAGTAGCGAAGAAGCATTTCACCCAAGGAAGTATAAAAGCCAAGAAGAGTTGGTGTACACATGCATGAACGAGCCAGTAAATTTTGAGACATCAAGTAAACAGAATTCGGAAGACCCATTCCACCATATTCTTGAGGAAGAGTGATCCCAAAAATTTGTAAGTCTTTTGCTTCTTTAACCATGCGAGAAAGGGCGGGACCACGATGAGTGACACCATCTTTAACAATACCTGCGCCTTCAATATCGAGTTGAGTGCCAATTTCTTTAACGCTACCTGAGGCCCAGTCTCCGACTCCACCTAAAATATCTTTTAGATAACCTTTTAACTCTTCTGGTGATTCAAGACCGTCATCTGTGGGATAGCTTGGGTAGTAAAGCGGAAGGATCTTGTCCCAATCAATTCCATGTTCAAACATCCACTGCCATTCACTCGAATCAGTAAAAAAGTTCATTAAGCCTCCTAAATCAATAATTTCATTATATTAGCCTCCTTGTAACTATGGCGCTAGGGGCTTGCAAAGAACAAATGGGGAAGGGTATGGTTTTGTCATGGAAAATAAAGAAATATTATCTAATTTAGACAATCTAATGCAGAGTGAAAAAATCTGTATGGACCAAAAAGTGACAGAAGAAATTAATCTTTCGATCTCTTCTACAGAAGATCCACTAGGTCTTTTTGCAGGGGATTATTGGTCAAACGATTATCGCAGACAAGTCGCTGCAAAAGATCTTCTTAATGGAGAAGGTATTATTCTTCAGTAGCAATTGGAATTAAGTATTTAAGCATGTCGTATTTTTGAGCCTCCTCAAGAAATTTCTTCTTGAAGTTTTCCTTATCGCTAGAAAAGATATGCTGAAGGTAGAAAGACTGGTTTATTGCCTCTCTCATAATATCTACAGGTATATATTCAGTTCCAGATGCACGAGCAAACCGAAAGAGCCCAACATTTGGACAGTCTTCTCTATAGGATTCACCATCAAAGGTCATATCTGCGTATTGAGCAAAGGCCGAGAAGGCACCACCGCGCGCCCACACAATAGTATCTTCAAGTTCTTGCTGAGTATAAGGCGGTATATATGTATTGGCCTGACGCTCTCTTTGAAGGTTTGAATTATGCATCGCCATAGCGAAATTTTGGAGCCATTCATCACTGAACTTCTTTTTGGCCTCCATATTTCTAAGGATCTCAACCTGGGCAGATGAAAGATTGTATGGAGTTATATCGATTTCAGCGTAGAGAGAAAGGGATATTGCTACGGCCAAAAGAATTGTTTTGAATTTCATAAGTACCTCTGTTTTATTCTAGGTACCTAATTACCATATTGAGGCCATGCGGGATGCTAAGTCTGTAAAAAAGCCCCCATTTAGGAGGCCTTTAAAGTAATATTTAAGGAAATGTTAGATTTTCTTTCTAATAAGATAGTCGAGGCTAAAGCGTCCACTTCCGAGAAGCCCGCAAATGATGTAACCAACCATGTAAATAACGGCCATTTCTTTCTTTTGCCAAGGATCGCCTGCATGAACAATAAATGCCGCGACCGCCATAGTAATGGCAAGGGGAGCGGAAACCCAGCGGCTAAAAAGACCCAGGGCCAATAGTCCCGCACAAAGAACTTCAGCAAATATAGTAAGACCAAGAGAGAGTGAGTTACCAACACCCAATGGATCAGGAAAAGAGCCCATTCTCTGAGAGAAGCCTATTAATTTAGGAAGACCGTGGGCCAAAAGCATTGTTCCACCAAATAGTAATCTTGATAACAGTAACGCAGTATCGTGTAGCATAATCCCTCTCTTTTAAAAGTAACTCACTATACTATGAAGGACGCAAATTATAAGTGCAAGTTTCTAGGACCTAATGGCGCTTAAAAGGAGCGGCCATAATCTTTAACAAGTTAGACGAACTACTATAAGGCTCATTAAAGAGGCCAAAGTCATTATTATTATCGGCGCTCTTATTTGACGTTCCAAAGACACGATCCCAAAAACTAAAAAAGAAACCATAGTTTGAGTTCGTAAAAGACTTCTCTGGAGAGTGATGAATGCGATGAAAGTCTGGGGTGACAATAACCTTTCTAACAATCTTTTCAATATGTTTTGGTAAAGAAAAATTAGAGTGATTAAACATCGCCGAAAAATTTAGGATGATTTCAAAGATGAGCACAGCGTTTTTATCAAGGGAGAAGAGAAGGATAAGAGATCCTTTAAATAAGAAACTGATAACAATCTCGCCGGGGTGAAAACGCAGCGCTGTCGTCGTGTCAAAAA
>JAFMBV010000161.1 GCA_017858255.1 Bacteriovoracaceae bacterium | reverse complement strand
AATAACGAAGTTTTATCCTCTAACCATCAGTTATTAAACTTTTAGAAGATTAGACTTCGCTAATAACTAGGGTTTTTTATTCAAAAAGTAAGAATCATTCGACACCTATTTCATTTCATCATCTTTATAGATCTAGATAGATCTAGTGAAGGAAGGACCTGAACTAAATTTGAGTATTTTGCGAGGAGGATTCTTCATTAATGAAAAATTAATGAAAGTAGTATTTTCTTAGAACAATTATTTTCATAAAAACCCCTCAGGCAAAACATACGACACGGGAAATTTATGAGGATTTTAGCGACTAGGAAAACAATTAAAACACAAGACCTTGAAGAGCTCTTGGTAAAACGTCTGGATTACTTTATTCCGCAAGGGCTAGAGGTAGATTTCAACTACAAGGCGAAAATCAAGTATCTTGAAGATTTAGCAATGGAAGAGCGCGCTCTTAACCGTATTGTTTATAATATCTTTTCTATCTTTCTCGTAAATAATCAAAAATTAAAAATAGAAGTTAAAAACTGTAATCGCTTTCTAACCCTTTCTTTAAGCTGCAGGAATAGCGGCTTCCTCTCTCTAAAAAATGGATTTTCTCTCCCCTCCTCTCTGAGATCCAGCTCTTCTCACTGGGACTCTGTCCACACCCTGGTGCGGGAGTCTGGCGGTAAACTGACGTTCTCCCATTGGCCTTTAGCCGGGCCTAACGTTTGCCTTCAGATTCCCCTCTGCCTATTTAGCGAAGATCAATGGCCCTCAATAGAGGGTTTTTTTATATCTGCTTATTGTCTTGGAGTTCTTTAATTTTTGAGTATTTAAGAAATGCTGAGAGAGCATTGATTGTGCAGATGATGAGACCGTAGCGTCCATCGAGAAAACCGGCCTTTAGAAAGTAATCTTTCATGAACTTTAAAACGGGTCTTGAAATTATTTTAAAAAAACTAGATCTCATACCATTTTGAAAACCCGCTTTTGCAGAGATTGTTGTAAAGCGATTCGTTTGATCGATGTGATCTGTGATGGAGTCGTAACTATAATGAAGAAGGTCACCTTTTAAAAATTCCTCGTGCCCAACTTTTATTTTTAAAATATCGTGAGGATTAACGCCTTCCCAGCGAGCATTCGACTTTTGAACTAAGCGCAGTTTGGTATCAGGATACCAACCACAATGCTTCACCCAGAAACCATTGTAATTTGTGAGACGATTAAAGCGGTAACCGACCCCCTTAAAATTGGCGTTCTTTATTGATTCTCTCAGTTCTTCACTAAGTGCCTCATCAGCATCGAGACTAATCACCCAATCATGAGTTGTTTGATCGAGGGCAAAGTTCTTTTGCTCAATATGTCCTTCAAAAGGATTTTGAATAAACGTTATAGGAAGTCTTAATGAGAGCTCTTTTACGATTTCGGGAGTTCTATCAGTGGAAAACGAATCAACGACGATGATTTCATCTGCTACGCCTTTTAGAGATTCTATGCAGCGAGAGATTTTATCTTCCTCGTTAAAGCAAATGATAGTGGCCGACAGTTTTACTTTACTTTTCAAAGACAAAATCCTCGTGATTTTCTATAATTGGGGCATGAAAAAAAGTATTCCTAAAACATTGCTCGTTGTCAAAAATCGAGCGTTGGGTGACTCTCTCATGGGTCTTTCAACTCTTCAATATTTAAAGGATACCTTACCCGAGACGACAATCATCTACGCCGTACCGAAGTGGATTTTTCCGCTCTATAAAAACACTCAGACTGCCGCCCATAAGGTCATTGCAATCGACTTTAAAACTAAGAGTGACTGGCTTGAGTCTCGACGAACGATAAAAGAGCTAAATGTTGACTCTGTCATGGAGCTTTTCCAAAGTGGTCGCACGGCAAAGTTCTTTAAGCTATGGCGTCTCTTTGGAGGGCCTCGCTATCATTTTCACAATCATCATCAAAGAAAGGGCCCTGTACACGATCAAGGAATTATTAAGTCCAATATTCAAAGAGATCTTGATGGCGCGTGGACTTTCTTTGGCCATGGAACCCAGCCACCGAACTTTCTAGGCTATGCTCCTGATCTTAAAACTAAGGAAAGCTCTAAAAAGAATCAAATCGTTCTTGGCGTGGTGGCCACGAGAGAAACTAAGATGTGGCCTCTGGCGAGCTACGGTAAACTTACTCACTTAATCCAAGATAGATATCCGGATTTTAAAATCGTTATTCCTCTGGGACCGGGGGATAAAAACATAGAAGAGGAATTAAAAAGTATAATTAGTAGTAACACTGAATTCCTCAAGGTCCCTCTCGATCTTCTTCCAGTGGAGTTATCAGGCTCACTCCAGTATGTGGGTAATGACACCGGCTTAAAGCACCTCTGCGTTTCTTTAGATGTACCCACTTTTACCCTTTTTGGTCCAGAGCCTCCGACAGAGTGGCATCCCTATGATCCCGTCAGTCACCCTTTCTACTTTCGTGAGCCACTTGAGTGTCGAACGAAAAGTGCCCACTATTGTGGGCTGCAAACTTGCGATTCGATGATCTGCCTTAACCAGCTAAGTCCTGAAGATCTTTTGAAAAAGATTTCTGGCGTTCCAAAAACCTTGTAGCAAAACAGTAATCCCTCGAAAATAGACTTCAGAGAACTAATGTCGCTGAGGTTGTTATGAAGATGTTGTTGGTAGTTCTATTTAGTGCATTTCTTTTCCTTTCTTGTGAGACTCCTGTTGGAGCACCTCCTGAATTTCAAAATAATCCCGATGCAAGAGAGGCCTTCGACCGTTTAACGAACGGAGGAACAAGCCTGCCGAGCGCTCATCAGCTCACAAGTGAACTTAGTAATCCTGGGCGTGAAGTTGCAAGTGATTGCCAACCTGCCGCAGATTTAACTGTTGTTGTTTCAACCATGAATATGGATTCCACTCTTCCAGACCTTAGGGCCGGATGCTCTTCTATAAATGGTTGTAGTCACAGTAATACCAGAAATCGCTTTGTAGATAGTGATTCACAAAGACAAGCTTTCGAAGCAGGTCCAGGATGTGAGGCCAGAGTTAGCTGCCCAAGAGGCATGGCCCATGTTTGCTCCGAAGAATACTCCACAAGTGTTTGCGTTGATATTGAACTTAAGAAAATGCCTGATGGCAGACCTGAAGGTAATCATACTTTTTATACCTGCCAAGAACATTGCCAATCGCGTGGGGCGCGCCTTCTTACTAATAATGAATGGCTTGTTGCCGCAGCAGGTACGCCGGCGGAAGCTTGCTTGGCCGACAATATTCAATACCCTTTTACAAATGATGCCAGTAGAAGGTCACTGGAATTTAATAGGCCTCCTTATATTCGCGCTGATCGCAATCGATGCGAGTCTGAGTTTGGAATCAAGGATGCAGTTGGCGTTCTCGGTCAGTGGGTTACTGGCGGACAAGCAAGATCTGGACGCGCCCAATTCAATGGTGGCCTGTGGGCCATGGGACATTCCAACTTATTTTATAGAACTACCGCCCATGGTCCCGGATACACGGATTACTCCATAGGGTGTAGATGTGCGAAAAATTCTCAATAAAAAGCTTAATAATTTAGTTAATAGGTCCGATAAAGAGAGTACGGTGAGAAATAAGAACTTAATAATATTCATATGTTTAGTCTTTATCTGGGGTTGTGAAACAACTCAAAATGGTGGAATAAGCTCCGGCGTACCTGATATTTCTAACTTTAGTCCAAGTGTTAGAAGAGACCTAAGACGCATGGATGTCACTCAGGCCATCAATACCGTCATGCAAGGCCCAACTCAATGTAATCCTGAACTCGTAAGAGGCGCCAGCGATCGTTTAACTTGGGATGAGTTTGTAGCGAGATCTAGAAGACAAGGAAATAATTTTAGTGGACCATTTGGTAGAGTCGAATTTTATAACAACTCTCACCTAGCTCTGCCTGGAGAGAGAGGGATTACCGCCGTTGGGGCAGGAAGGCACCTTGACCAAACGATGTTAGATATTCTTCCCCTAATTGCAATCGCTCATCAAAATAAAAGACAGCCGGTGAGAATTTCTCACACAACCTCTGGACGCCATAGTGCCGGAAGCCATCATTACTCAGGTCGTGCCCTTGATATTGATCCCCATCCAGAGAGAACAAGGATGGCCGTTGCAGAAGAAATTAGAAATGTTTTGGCCAGTAGTGGACGCGGTTGCGGTTACTTTGTTTTGGTCGAGGCCACTCATATCCATGTATCTTATAAAGGCCAAGGTAGGACTGGGTGCCCTGGCTTTGCGGTGGATCTATAATGATGAAAAAAATATTTAGACTACTCACATTCATTAGTTTCTTCTGCTTTCAAAATGCTTTTGCTTTTGATTGTAGTGAAGTTATCGGCAAGAAATATATGAGTCCTGGAGACTCTGACTTTCAATACCACTACGTCTTCAAGAAAGATGGCGTAGCCTCTCTTGATGTTTATATGGTCAATCATGATCGTGAGGAACACTCAAAAAAGAAATTAGAAAAAGATCACTTTGAAGGTACCTATAAGATAGATAAAAACATTCTTACTGTATTTATTGAAGTCGATAAAGTTAAGCACACCATTAATTTTTCCTGCGCGGACAAAGTCAAGTACATGAATGTCGGGAAATTTTCAAAGAGTCTTCAAGTTGGAAAAACAATTCCAGAATTTCATGCCTTCAGTATGATTCACCTGTGGCCTGCGAAAAGTCCTGTGATTAGAAAAGACCTTAGCAAAAAATAATCGCCATGCTATAATCATACTATGAAAATACAATCCGAATGTTCCAAACACATGGTCGAGCACACGTTTGAAAAGGTTTTTCCTTTTGGTCCTGAAAAAATGGAAAAGGTGTGGAAGGCCCTCAATAAAAGAGAAACATTCTGTGCGGGTCAGCCCTTTCCCTACCAAGTTGAGTTTGAAACTGGTCTAAGTGCTGGCGATTTTCATGAAGGTGAGCTCAATATTCACCATGGGCCACTTCTTTCCGTTCACGGCGCCATTGGCAAGATCACAAATGACTACCGCGACTTAACCTACTTCTATGGATCATATGTTTTAAGCTTTC